>NZ_JAUOEU010000012.1:0-129590 GCF_031932105.1 Shewanella sp. SP1S1-7 | reverse complement strand
AGTAAACTCCCTTGTGCTGCCGCTCGACTTGCATGTGTTAGGCCTGCCGCCAGCGTTCAATCTGAGCCATGATCAAACTCTTCAATTAAAGTTTTGTTGTTTGACTTACGTCAAACGGCTCAACGAATTCTGTTCGACTCCTATTTATTCGAAAATAAGTAGTAAGTCTTTGTACATATTGCTATGAACACTCATCACTCTCGTGAAAGAATTGGTTGATTTAAATTTTTGACTACCAACCCGAAGGTTAGCAGTTTCGATTAACTCAACACCTGTGAGTGTCCACACAGATTTGCTTGATAAATTGTTAAAGAGCGTTGACCACACACTGAGTTTTCAGCGGGTCAGGGCTGCGTATTCTACGCATTCCCGTTAGTGCGTCAAGTAGTTTTTTCAACTTTCTCAACACTCATCGCTTAGCTTGCTAACCGATGAACTGCTTGGCTTTCTTTGCTTAACTTGCGTTTCGCTGTCTGCCGTGTCAGTGGATGCGCATTATAGGGAGATTGAGAAAGTCCGCAAGGGCTTTTTTGAGAAAAATGGATCTTTTTTTAATACTTTCAGTTAGTCACACAATACCCCCACTTTATCCTCAGACTTATCCACAAAATGGGTTTTAACGGTTAAATTTGCTACAGCGATGGCTTTTGCTTTAATGGCTATCGATAAGAGTGAAATGATGTTCAATGGGGAATAACGACGATTAGCTATATAAAGAAGAGTAAGAATGTAATCCGGATGACACGAGAGTCGCGCTAGGCTTATTAAAGAGGAAATAAAAAGGCAACTTAGATAAGTTGCCTTTAGTGTGCGTTCTATTCTACTTATTCAGTAGGCTTAATCTGTCAGCAGATTAACTTAACTTGCCGTGACATTGTTTGTACTTGCGACCTGAGCCACAAGGACAAGGATCGTTACGACCCACTTTCTCACCATCACGGATCATCGGCGCTTGCGCAGTGACAGCTTCATGCTCATCACCACCGCCAACAAGCGACTCTGCCGCTGCGTGTTGATAGTCGCGCTGGATCTTTGCATCTTCTTCACGACGACGCGCTTCCATTTCTTCCACATCTGACTGAGCTTGAACTTGTACTTTCGACAGCACACTGATGACGTCATGTTTCAAGGTGTTCAACAGTTGTTGGAATAACTCAAACGACTCACGCTTATATTCTTGCTTTGGATTTTTCTGTGCGTAACCACGTAAGTGGATACCTTGACGCAGATGGTCCATCGCCGCTAAGTGTTCTTTCCACAGACCATCGAGCGTTTGTAGCATAACGGCTTTCTCGAACTGGCGTAGCACTTGCGCGCCAACCATTTCTTCTTTTGCCTTATACGCATCGCCCCAAGCAGTGATAATACGCTCACGCAGACTTTCTTCATGCAGATCGTCTTCTTTATCTAACCATTCTTGGATAGGTAATTTGAGCATAAATTCTTGGTGTAGACGTTGCTCTAAACCCGGGATATCCCACAGCTCTTCTACTGATTGTGGTGGAATATATTGATCGATTACCGCGCCAATCACATCGTCTTGGATGTTTTGGATAGTATCTTCAATACTTTCCGCATCCATCAACTCGTTGCGCTGGGCGTAAACCACTTGGCGTTGATCGTTGGCTACGTCATCAAATTCGAGTAATTGCTTACGGATATCGAAGTTACGAGCTTCAACTTTACGTTGAGCATTTTCAATTGCGCGAGACACCCATGGATGTTCGATCGCTTCACCTTCTTCCATGCCCAGCTTTTTCATCATGCCAGAGACACGATCCGAGGCGAAGATACGCATTAAGCTATCTTCCATCGACAGATAGAAGCGTGATGAACCCGCGTCACCTTGACGACCCGCACGACCACGTAACTGATTGTCGATACGGCGTGATTCGTGACGTTCGGTACCTAGGATGTGCAAACCACCCGCGGCGACGACTTCATCATGACGAATTTGCCAATCGGCTTTGATCTTAGCTTTTTGCTCAGCGGTTGGATTATCGAGTTCATCGATTTCCATGTTCCAGTTGCCGCCAAGCACGATATCGGTACCACGACCTGCCATGTTAGTAGCAATAGTCACAGCGCCAGTACGACCTGCTTGGGCGACGATTTCAGCTTCTTTCTCATGGAATTTCGCGTTCAAAACTTGATGTGGGATTTTTTCCTGCACCATTAAGCGCGCTAGCAGTTCAGACTGTTCGATTGAGACCGTACCCACCAACACTGGCTGACCACGTTCGCGGCAATCTTTAATGTCTTTGATGATAGCTTGATATTTTTCATCGGCGGTCAGGTAAACCAAATCCGCCATATCCTTACGCACCATTGGGCGGTTAGTCGGCACAACAACTGTGTCTAATCCATAGATGTGTTGGAATTCGAACGCTTCAGTGTCGGCTGTACCTGTCATACCTGCCAGCTTCTCGTATTGACGGAAGTAGTTCTGGAAAGTGATCGAAGCCAATGTTTGGTTTTCGTTTTGAATGTGCACGCCTTCTTTGGCTTCAACAGCTTGATGTAAGCCTTCTGACCAACGACGACCCGGCATAGTACGACCTGTGTGTTCATCGACTATGATGACTTCGTTGTCTTGTACTATGTAATCCACATCACGCTCAAACAGCGTGTGCGCACGGAGCGCCGCGTTGACGTGGTGTAATAGGGAAATATTTGCAGCAGAATAGAGTGAGTCGCCTTCGGCTAACATGCCGCGCTCGATCAACAGGTTTTCTACTTTTTCTTGACCACGTTCGGTGAAATGCACTTGTTTGGCTTTTTCATCGATGCTGTAGTCACCCTCACCCACATACTCTTCCGTATCTTCTTTATCTTGACGGATAAGATTAGGGATCAAGGTGTTGATCTTGATGTATAGCTCAGAGCTATCTTCAGCGGCACCAGAGATGATCAGCGGCGTACGTGCTTCGTCGATTAAGATTGAATCCACTTCATCGATTAGGGCGTAATGCAACGGACGTTGTACCCGTTCTTGCGGCGAAAACGCCATGTTATCGCGCAAATAATCAAAACCAAACTCGTTGTTGGTACCGTAAGTGATATCGGCGTTATAGGCATCTTTCTTTGCCTGCTGACCGAGACCTGCCACGTTGATGCCGACGGTTAAACCAAGGAACTCAAACAGCGGACGGTTATTCTCGGCATCACGACGTGCTAAGTAATCGTTCACGGTAATTACGTGAACACCTTTGCCCGTCAATGCGTTTAAGTAAGCTGGTAAGGTTGCCGTTAAGGTTTTACCTTCACCCGTACGCATCTCAGCAATACGGTTACTATCGAGTACCATACCACCGAGTAACTGTACGTCGAAGTGGCGCATGTCAAATACGCGCTTAGACGCTTCACGCACTGTCGCAAACGCTTCAGCCATGATGCTATCTAATGAAGCGCCGGCAGCTAAACGCTCACGGAACTCAGCGGTTTTTGCTTTTAATGCTTCATCGGTTAATTTTTCATAATCAGCTTCTAGTGCGTTAATGCTAATAACGATCTTTTGAAGCCCTTTAAGGGTGCGGTCGTTGCGACTACCAAATACTTTTGTCAGTAATTTACCAAACATCTGAATCACTTATTCTCTGTAGGCCAAGTCCATGATGGAAACTAGAAGCCAATGTTTCAATTAACTTGCTTTGCGGTAGACAAACTTTTGTGGATCTATCTGCTGTCCGCCGCGCAACACTTCATAATGCACATGAGCCCCAGTTGAGCGCCCAGTGCTTCCCATACTGGCGATTGCATCGCCTTTTGCGACCACATCACCTACAGTCACTGACAAAGCTTTATTATGGCCATAACGCGTATGTAAACCGTTACCATGGTCTATTTCGACCAACTCGCCATAACCGAACATGTTCCCAGCCCAAGTTACTACGCCTGCAGCAGTCGCAACAACTTTGGCCCCTTCTCGGCCGGTAAAATCAATCCCCTTATGCACAGTCCTGCGACCGTTGAAAGGGTCATTACGTAATCCGTAGGGCGACGATAACCAACCTTTATCGAGTGGGATCCCTGATATATAACGTTCATCATCTATATGGTGGTTAGATGACACTGTTTCAAGTAGTGATAGCTGAACATTATTATTGTCAATTCGTGATGCCAACTTATCCATATCGTCGATAAGCTGCCCGAGCTCGATGTTAGTGCCTAATTCGCTCAAACCACCCACACCAACTTCGGATGAGAAATCAAAATCTTCATCCAATTTGTTCTGCTGGGCGACCTGTTGACCTAAGGCTTCGAGACGGGTGATCTTGGCTTGCATACGTGCAACATGAGTCACTAGCATAGCCAGTTGAGACTCGGTAGCACTTTTTAGCTCTAAGACTTGTTTCTTTTGTTGTTCGCGCACGAGACGATCGTTATCGACACTGGCTTGCTGATCTTGAAATCGAGCTGAGTTGTGTTGATAAATACCGGACCCAGTGGCCAACAATAGTATTGGAAGTAGCAACCAGCGTTTACTGGGCTGCCAGCGTGTGACGCCATTCCGACCTTGAATAAATACTGTTACACTCATAGCCTAATTCAGCCATCTTATTATCATATGAAAAAGCCCCCTCAAGATCTCAGCCAATTACTGCATCAATCGGGCAAATTACCCGACCTTGCTGAGAAAGCGGAACTACTTATATATCTGAATCATCATGTGAAGCAGATTATCGCAGGTCCTGTTGCGGAGCAGCTAAAAGTCGCTAATTTCCGCCAGGGTGTTCTTGTGGTTGAAACCACTTCGGCGGCCTGGGCTGCACGAATTAATTTCCAAAAGCCGAAGCTACTAGCGCAGCTTCAAGCAGAAACGCTCCCAATCCTTACCGCAATTGAAGTTAAAGTCAACCCGAGATTAGCAATGTATGACGCAAAGCCTAAACAGGGACACAAAGAATTAAGCCCTGCAGCAGCGGAGCATATTGCGGCATTAGCGGAAAATATTGGCGGTTCACTGGGCGAAAAACTAAAACGGCTGGCCTCATTGGCCAGCCGTAATAAATAATCTCACCGCTTTTTAAGCAAATACAGCGCCACCTGGCACGGTAAAGCTAACGGGAACATCGGCTTCTTTTTCAAAGCTAACTAACTCCCACGCATCCTGTTGCGCCAGTAAAGCACGCACCAATTGGTTGTTCAGCGCATGACCGGTTTTATACGCAGTAAACTCACCTAAAATAGCGTGTCCTGCCACATATAGATCACCAAACGCATCTAGAATTTTGTGCTTAACAAATTCGTCCTCATAACGCAGGCCGTCGGGATTAAGGACGCGATATTCATCAAGTACAACAGCGTTTTCCATGCTGCCGCCCAACGCTAGGTTGTTGGCTCGCAGATATTCGATATCACGCATAAACCCAAAAGTACGGGCGCGGCTGATATCTTTCACGAAAGCAGACGTTGAAAAGTCCATCACCACATGCTGTTGGCTACGAGCGATTTCTGGGTGCGCGAAGTCAATTTTAAAATTGACTCTAAAACCTTTAAAGGGTTTCAGCTCGGCCCATTTGTCACCATCTTCAACACGCACAGGGCGCTTAATCTTTAAGTATTTCTTAGGTGCGGCCTGCTCTTTAATACCCGCAGACTGCAATAAGAAGACGAACGGGCTCGCACTGCCATCCATAATAGGAATTTCAGGCGCGTCCACTTCGATTACGGCGTTATCTATGCCTAAACCCGCAAGTGCTGCAAATAAATGCTCAATGGTCGAGATACGAATACCTTCGTCATTGACAAGTGCCGTACACATAGTGGTTTCACGAACTTGCTCCGCCTTCGCTGGAATGGCGACGGCAGGACTCAAATCGGTGCGCACGAGTACGATCCCTGAATTAACGGGCGCGGGCATTATGCTCAAAGTGACCTTGTTGCCAGAATGCAATCCGACACCAGTAGTTTTCACCATTTTCTGAACAGTTCTTTGAAATATCATTCAGTTACCCGTTTACATGCCAATTATAAAGCCTAATATTTGTACACTCAGCGTCGGCAAATTGGCCGCACTGGTTCAACATAATAACATAACTTTATTATGTCACACAAATGCAGCTATGCTGTGGTATTGCCCAAAACGAACAACACCTCACATATACGCAGGACTCAAACGCTATCGCTAGTCGGCTTGCTTACGCAAAAATGCTGGAATATCAAGATAATCCAACTCATGCTTTGTCGATGGTGCAGGCTGTGGAGCTGGCTGTGGTGCCGCTGGCAATACGTTGCCTTTTGGCGCAGCGTAGTTCACATGTACCGCTTCTTCGACATAGGCTTCGACTTTTGGTTCCACAACCACTGGCTCTGGACGAGGCGCAGGCTTAGACACCAATTGAATATCTGGACGCTTTTCAGCACCGATACCTGTAGCAACAACCGTTACACGCAGCTCATCACTCATTTCTGGGTCGATGACAGCACCAACAACCACAGTCGCGTTGTCAGAGGCATAAGCCTTAACGTGATTACCCACGGTTTCGAATTCTTCGATACTCATGTCCATACCCGCAGTGATGTTAACTAACACACCACGCGCACCGGCTAAGTCGATGTCTTCTAATAATGGGCTGGCAACAGCAGCTTCAGCCGCTTCTTCTGCACGGTCTTCACCGCGAGCGACGCCTGTACCCATCATGGCATTACCCATTTCAGACATCACTGTCTTCACGTCGGCGAAGTCGACGTTAATCAGACCTGGACGAGTGATAAGCTCGGCAATACCTTGTACCGCGCCAAGTAACACGTTATTCGCTGCGGCGAACGCATCGAGTAAAGAAGTGCCACGGCCCAATACTTTTAATAATTTTTCATTTGGAATCGTGATTAACGAATCCACATGCTTAGCCAGCTCAGCAATACCTTGCTCAGCATAAGCCATACGCTTTTTCCCTTCGAATGGGAAAGGCTTAGTCACAACCGCAACGGTCAGAATACCTTCTTCGCGAGCGATTTGAGCGACAACAGGTGCAGCACCAGTACCTGTACCACCGCCCATACCGGCAGCGATAAAGATCATATCTGAGCCTTTGATCGCCGCGCGAATGTTTTCGCGGTCTTCTTCAGCTGCTGCACGACCCACATCTGGGTTTGCCCCTGCTCCGAGACCTTTAGTGACATCGCGTCCTAATTGAATCGTTGAGCCTGCGCCTGATTTTCTCAGGGCCTGAGCGTCTGTATTGGTAACGATAAACTCAACACCTTCAATGTTGTGTTTGACCATATGTTCGACAGCGTTACCGCCGCCGCCGCCAACGCCGATGACTTTAATCACCGCGTCGTCTGAGTGAGTATCCATGATCTCAAACATTGTCTGATCTCCGTGTTGCCTGCGTTATGAAAATTAAAATTCGCCCTTAAACCAGCTTTGGACCCGATTCCAAGCGCTAGTTACCCCTTGGCGCTCAGGACGTTCGAACTGACGTTCGATCACCCGTCGTGCACCGTAATGAAGCAGTCCGACTCCAGTGGAGTAAATAGACTGGTCCACGTATTCATATAAACCTTTGATCGGTAGCGGTGACGCTACACGAACAGGCATGCCGAACGTCGCTTCCGCGATATCGACCACACCTTGAATCGACGCTGTGCCACCTGTGAGCACAATACCTGCGGCGATTTGATCTTCTAATCCACTATCTTTCAACTCTTTAAGTACTAACTCAAACAGCTCTTGGTATCTTGGTTCTACTACTTCGGCGAGCGTGTGACGTGACATGCTACGTGATGGACGTCCACCTACCGATGGCACTTCGATACTGTCTTCGCGGCTCACCATAGAGCTGCGCGCACAGGCGAATTGCACTTTAATTTGTTCAGCATGTGACGACGGCGTGCGGAAAATCTTCGCAATGTCGTTGGTCACTTGGTTGCCCGCAACTGGCACAACCGCACAATGACGCAAGGCGCCGTTGGTATATACCGCAATATCTGTGGTGCCACCGCCGATATCGACGATACACACACCTAAGTCTTTCTCATCGAAGGTCAGCACGGCATCGGCCGAAGCAATCCCCGAGAACACTAAGTCGTCGACCTTAAGGCCACAACGCTCAACGCTCTTAGTGATGTTCTTCGCCATATCATTGGCGCAGGTCACTATGTGTACCTTGGCTTCCATACGCATGCCAGACATACCGATAGGGCTGCGAATGCCGTCTTGCACGTCGATCGCATATTCCTGTGGCAGCACATGTAAGATGCGACGTTCGGTCGGGATCTTCACCGAGCGAGCCGTGTGGATCACGTTATCAACGTCTTCCTGTGTCACTTCTTCATCGTTGATCGAGACCATGCCGTTTTCGTTTTGGCAGGCGATGTGCTTACCAGAGATGCTCAGGTAAACCGATGACACTTGGCAATCCGCCATTAATTCCGCTTGATCGAGCGCACGTTGCACACTGCGAACGATCGAATCTAAATCGTTCACGCCACCTTTATCCATGCCCCTTGAGGGATGGTTGCCAAGGCCGACTATGCTGATTTCGCCATCGGGCAGAACTTCGCCTATGATCACTGCGACCTTAGAGGTTCCTATGTCCAATCCGACGATAAGGTTTCTATCTTGGTTTTTGATCATTAATTATCGGCTCTCTTGTTTGTGCATCGCCCCAGCCTACGGCCAACCCTGTGTCGTAGCGCAAATCTACTCTGGCAACGGATTTCTCTTGTTTCGCCAAAACCGGATAAACAGTAATAAATCGCTGTATCCGTGCAATTTTATCTTCTCGACCTAAATCTAAAACGATGCCGTTTCCTAAGGTCGCGTGCCACGCATGTCGTGGCGTCAAATACAAACTGGCTAAGGTAAAGCCATTAATCTTTAACAGGGAGTTGATCTGTGCATACACAGTCAACACCTCAAGGCCCATATCGTCTGGCCCAGATAACTGCGGTAAATGCTCCAGCTCTGGGTGCGATGGCGCTTCAAACACTTCGCCATGCACGTTCAACCAAGCGTCACCATTCCAATGGGCTGCAGGTTGCTGCTCCTGCAAATATACCCTGAGTTTCGCTGGCCACTCGCGTCTTACCGACGCGCGATACACCCAAGGTAAGGCTTCTAACGCCTGTTGCACTAAGGTGATGTCAGCACTAAAAAAACTCCGCTGCATTAAATCCTGTAGTGCCACTTGTATATCTTTATCTGTGGTGTAAGCCCGCTCACCTTTGATGGCAACGGCCTCTATCGGCAAGGTACTGGCATCATTTAAAAACTTATGTAACTGGTATCCACCAAATACAAAACTGGCCACGATGAAGAATAAAAAGCCAGCCCCGCTCCACAGATACCAATTAACCCGTGACATTCTTGCCCGCCAGTGCCGCCTCTTATCACTCCAAGACACGCTTCATTCCACCTTTAACGACACTCATTAAAAACCACAGAAAACCGGCTATTATATAGACCAAAATCCTTTGGTCAAAATTTCCTTTTCCTCGCAGATCAAGCGCTAAAGATCAGCTTGATTGCGCAGGTAATTCCGCAACGGCAAAGCCCAATTCTGTCGTCGCTAACAATCGTGACAGGGCGCCAATATTACCTGCACCTTGGGTGAGTAATAAATCCCCTTCTTGCAATACATCGGGCAAGACTTCTGCGAGCTGATCAGGACTGGCGATAAAGATCGGATCTAACTGGCCACGCAGGCGAATTGAGCGACATAAAGCTCGGCCATCGGCACCTGTGATCGGCGCTTCACCCGCACTATAAACATCGAGCAACAGTAAACAATCCACTTGGGATAACACTTCAACAAAGTCTTCATACAAATCACGGGTACGTGTGTACCTGTGTGGCTGATACGCCATAACCAGACGTTTGTCGGGCCAACCTGCACGGGCGGCTTTAATGGTCGCGGCGACTTCACTGGGGTGATGGCCATAATCATCGACTAACATAACTTCGCCCTTAGGCGTAGCAAACTTGCCCAAATGCTGGAAACGACGACCTATACCTTGGAACTCTACTAATGCCTGAGTAATGGCGCTGTCGTCGATTTCATCTTCGGTCGCGACCGCAATCGCAGCCAAGGCATTAAGCACGTTATGTTGACCCGGCAAGTTAAGTACCAGATCGAGATCAGCTTTGCCTTTACGTCTAACCGTGAAACGACACTGATGCCCTTGTTGACTGAAATTCAGCGCTTGCACGTCCGCATCGTCACTAAAACCATAGGTCACAAGTTGACGACCAATGCGCGGCATGATTTCACGGACAACAGCATCGTCGATACACACAACTGCGACACCGTAGAAGGGCAAGTTATGTAGGAAATCCACGAAGGTCGATTTCAATTTTTCGAAATCACCGCCATAGGTATCCATGTGATCGGCTTCAATGTTAGTTACCACACTGACCATAGGCTGCAAATGCAGGAAGCTCGCATCACTCTCATCGGCTTCGGCAATCAAGTAACGGCTGGTGCCTAATCTGGCATTAGTACCGGCACTATTGAGCAAGCCACCAATTACGAAGGTAGGATCCCGTCCCGCTTGACCGTACACGCTGGCGATAAGGCTGGTTGTCGTCGTTTTACCATGGGTGCCGGCAATCGCGACCCCATGACGGTAGCGCATCAACTCGGCTAGCATTTCGGCGCGACGCACGATAGGAATACGTAATTCTTTGGCAGCAAGGATTTCTGGGTTTTCCAGATTAATCGCCGTGGAGACCACGACCACATCCACTTGCTGCACGTTTTCGGCAGCATGACCAATTTGGATCTTGGCACCGAGCAAACACAATCTGTCGGTCACGGCATTTTGCGCGATATCCGAACCACTCACCTGATAGCCTTCGTTCACTAACACTTCGGCGATCCCGCCCATGCCCGCGCCGCCAATGCCGACGAAGTGAATACGCTTAATACGGCGCATTTCTGGGATCATGCTTCTCAGTTGTGCATATCTTTCTGTCTTAGTCATGCTTATCCTTTCTCAGCAAGGCTGATGCACACTGCGGCAACTTGTTCAGTCGCATCCAGTACGGCAACGTCTCTCGCTCTTTGGCCCATACGGGCTAATTCTGTTCTGTCATTGGCGAGCAGTTGTAATTTGCCCGCCAGTTTATTCACGTCCAAGATGGCCTGTGGCAATAGGAAAGCTGCGCCAGCCTCAACCAATACTTGACCGTTACGGGTTTGGTGATCATCCACCGCATGGGGATAAGGCACCAGAATACTCGGTAGCCCCACCGCCGCTAACTCAGACACCGTCAGCGCACCGGCGCGGCACAATACCACATCAGCCCAGCGATAAGCGGCTTCCATGTCGTCGATAAACTCGGCGATATTCACGCCGCCATCTTGCCCATGTTGCTGATAAGCCGCCTTCACGCCCGCAAGATTATCTTTACCCACTTGATGCCAAACCGTAACGGACTGCTGCTGACTCAGTATCGCAACCGCTTCAGGCATAAGATCGTTAAAGACTTTGGCTCCAAGGCTGCCGCCAACAACTAATACTTTTAAGGCTTCATCAGCCTCTGGCTTTGGTTCTGCGCCTAAGGCAATCAATTCTTGGCGAATCGGATTGCCAACCACCTTGGCCTTCACTGTGGTAAAGGTATTTTTAAAGGCACATAACACTTGCGTCGCAATCCGCGACAACAACTTGTTCGTCATCCCTGGGATGGCATTTTGCTCATGTAGTACCAATGGAATACCGGCTAATCTTGCCGCCACACCACCTGGGCCACTGGCGAATCCGCCCATGCCAAGCACGACATCGGGTTTAAACTCAGCAATCACGGCCTTAGCCTGCAATATTGATCGCACCACTTTAAAGGGCGCCGCGAGTTTACGTATCAAACCATTGCCGCGCACACCTTTGATATCAATGAAATCAATATCAAATCCATACTGGGGCACTAAACGCGCCTCCATACGATCGGCCGTGCCTAACCAACGCACTTGCCAACCCTGTTGAGCTAGATACTTAGCCACTGCCAGCGCCGGGAACACATGTCCTCCCGTACCACCCGCCATGACTAAAATACGTTTTCCTGCTGGGGTCATCACTTCAATCTCCCTTGCACGGCCTGAACTAATGTCATGCGCCGTTCGTAATCAATGCGTAGCAACATCATGGCTGCCGCCGTCATGACCCATAAACTACTGCCGCCGTAGCTGATAAAAGGCAATGTCAGTCCTTTGGTCGGTAACATGCCGATACTCGCGCCGACATTAACTACAGTCTGAAAACAAATCCAAATACCGATGGCATAGCCTAAATAACCTTCGAATGGCTTATCCATGGCTAAGCACAAATTGCCCAAACGAATCGATCTCAGCGCCACAAACAGCAGCACAGATAACACAGCGATAATGCCGATAAAACCTAATTCTTCACCAATCACGGCGAAGATAAAGTCAGTGTGCGCTTCGGGCAGATATTCTAATTTTTGAATACTGTTGCCCAGCCCTTGGCCAAACCAATCGCCACGGCCATAGGCCATCAAAGATTGCGTCAACTGGTAACCGCTACCGAAGGGATCTTGCCAAGGATCCATAAACGACGTCACCCGGCGCATACGGTAAGGTTCTAACAATACCAAAGCCACAAACGCCAACACGCCGGCAAAAATCAGGGCGAAGAAGTCGAGTAAACGTGCCCCTGCTAAAAACAGCAGGCCAACGGTACCGACGAACAACACCACAACAGTCCCTAAGTCGGGCTGCATCAAAATCAGCACAGCGTAAATGGCAAATACCGCAATCGGTTTATAGAAACCCTTAGCGTTCTCGCGCACTTCCTGATGACGACGCACTAAATAGCCCGCCATGTAGATGGCAAAGGCAAACTTCGCGACTTCTGCCACTTGGATGCGTATTGGGCCTATCGATAACCAACGCGTCGCGCCGTTTACCGTAGTACCGACCACTAAAACCGCCAGTAACATCAAGCCCACAACCAATAGCAGCATGGGACTCCAGCGCTGCCAAGTTTGCATTTCAACTCTTAATACAAATGCCGCAATGGCTAAGCAACCCACTAAATAACCCACATGGCGAGTCATAAAATAAAACGGGTTACCCGTGAGCGTTTGCGCTTCTGGCATTGAGGCCGACATCACCATCACAAAGCCAAAGCCAATCAAAGACAACACAGCCGCGAGCAAAGCGCGATCGTACAATTGCACGCCCGGCACTTCGGTATCACGTTGCCAATTGGGCATTGCTGAACGCAAACGCCCAAATAGGCTAAGTTGTCTTACATCACTCGCCATTGAGTTGCTCCACAAGGTTTCTAAAATCGTCACCTCGAGCCATAAAGTTACTGTACATATCTAAACTGGCGCAGGCTGGCGACAATAAAACGATATCGCCAGAGGTCGCCAATTCAGCGGCTTTCGTTACCGCTGCCGCCATAGTCTCGACTCTGACTGCACCGTCTTTTAAGGCGGCAATCTTTTTACCATCACGACCTAAGGTAATGAGGTGTGTTACTTTCACTAATGCCACGCCTAAAGGTTTAAAATCAGCACCTTTACCGTCACCGCCAGCAATCAAAATAATATCGCCTAAGTGATCACTCAAACCATCGAGCGCGGCAACGGTGGCGCCGACGTTCGTCGCTTTCGAGTCATTGACATAGGTCACGCCATTCTTAATGCCAACCACTTCACAACGATGAGATAAGCCAGTAAAGCTACGCGCCACTTTCGCCATAACCTGCTTATCAACACCGACAACATCCACAAGCGCCATTGCTGCGAGTAGGTTGGCATGGTTATGGCTGCCAATCAGGGAGACTTCTGTGATCGGCATGATTTCGCTGCTGCCGTGATAAATCTTACTGTCGCTGATGCCCCATTCGTCCGCTTCTGGCGCAGCTAAACCAAAACTGTTTTGGTTCATTGGCTCTGGCGGTACGGTCAGTTTATCGTCGCGATTAAACAGCACGGCGCGGCTTTGTTTGTATAAACGTAATTTAGCTTCGCGGTAGGCAACGATATCGCTGTATCTATCCATGTGGTCTTCGCTGATATTCAAACAGGTCGCCACCACACACTTAAGGCTATGGGTGGTTTCCAATTGAAAGCTCGACAACTCAAGCACAAACAAGTCGGCATTTTCATGCAGTAAATCCAGCGCAGGCACACCGATATTGCCACCAACGGCAACGGCGATACCCGCTTCCCTTGCCATTTCGCCTACAAGCGTAGTGACAGTTGATTTACCGTTAGAGCCAGTAATACCGATAACGCAAGGTTTACGGTCAGCAACCTCACGGGCAAATAGCTCCACATCGCCAATCACTTCGATGCCCATATCCACAGCGGCACGCACCTCTGGGGTATAAGTGGCAATGCCGGGACTGATAATGATCTGCGTCGCTTGCACGAGATAACGGCAATCGAATCCGCCAGAAATCAGCTTCACATCAGGAAAAGACGTCGCTAATGTTTCGGCGCTCGGAGGCTGCCGACGACTGTCCATGACCAATGGCGTAATGCCCTTTCCACACAAATAGCGCACGACGGACAAACCCGTTGCCCCTAAACCTAACACTATGTGTGAATACTGATTTTGCATAACCAATTACCTTAACTTCAACGTGGCTAAGCCAAGTAAGACGAGGAATATCGAGATAATCCAAAAACGCACTATCACTCGAGGTTCAGGCCAGCCTTTTAACTCATAGTGATGGTGTATCGGCGCCATGCGGAAAATACGCTGGCCGCGTAACTTGTACGAACCCACCTGTAGGATGACTGACAGGGTTTCCATCACGAACACGCCGCCCATGATCACTAACAAAATCTCTTGGCGAACGAGCACTGCAATTGTGCCCAGTGCAGCACCTAATGACAGCGAACCCACATCGCCCATGAAGACTTGCGCGGGGTAAGTGTTGAACCACAAAAAGCCCAGACCCGCACCGACAATGGCGGTACAGACAATCACAAGCTCACCCGAACCGGGTAAATGCGGAATATGTAAGTAGTTCGCAAACTGCGCGTGACCGGACAAATAAGCAATCAAGGCAAACGCCGCCGCGACCATTACCGTCGGCATAATGGCCAAACCGTCGAGGCCGTCGGTTAAGTTCACCGCATTACTCGACCCCACAATAGTGAAGTACGCCAATACGATAAATACGGCGCCAAGTTGCGGCATCACGTCTTTAAAGAAAGGCACCACTAACTGAGTTTCACCTGGATTTGCCGCTGTGGCATATAGGAAAAAAGCAATGAGCAGCGCAGCCAAAGATTGCAGAATGTACTTCCAGCGCGCGATCAAACCTTTAGTGTCTTTACGCACCACTTTGCGGTAATCGTCGATAAAGCCAATCAAACCGAAACTGCCGAGCACAAACAACATCACCCACACATAGCGGCTACCGAGATCGCCCCACAGCAATACGCTGATGAAGATAGCAGCTAATATGAGCAAGCCACCCATAGTCGGCGTGCCACGCTTACTAAAATGTGATTCTGGACCATCGTTACGCACGACCTGACCAATTTGCAGTAATTGCAAACGTTCAATCAGTTTAGGGCCAAACCATAAGCTAAAAACTAATGCGGTCAATAAGCCTAAAATGGCTCGAAACGTTACATAGGAAAACACGTTAAACCCGGTATGAAAACGGGTTAAATACTCGGCCAGATATACCAGCATTTACACTAACTCCCCACGCCCGAAGGCTACTGTTAGTCCATCCACGACCCGCTCCATGGCGGCGCTACGTGAACCTTTAACGAGAACCGTTACCTGTCCCGGTAACTGGTTAATATGCTTTATGAGTTTTTCTACTAACGTCGCCACACTGTCATAGTGCTCCGCACCGAAAGCTTGGCTCGTATGCTGACTTAAGGTTCCGGTGCAAAACAAGGCATCTATCCCCTGTTGCTTGGCCAGTTGCCCTAGTTCAGCGTGTAAAAGGGGCGCATTGTCGCCTAATTCTCCTAAATCTCCCAGTACCAGACAGCGATTTTCAGAAATTTCCTTTAACCAAGCGATTGCCGCCCCAACGGACACAGGATTCGCGTTATAGCTATCGTCGATTAGACGTACGCGTCCCAATTGACTCGGTTGCATACGCCCTTTCACTGGCGTTAATTGGCTTAAGCCTTCGGCGATCTCTGTCAAACTTAATCCCAAGGCAATACAAACACTTGCAGCGGCGAGTGCATTACTCACCTGATGGCGCCCCGCCAGCGGTAGTACCACTTGGCAAGATTCACCTGAGTAATTGAGCATAAAACGATAGCAACCATCGGCATTAGTCTTATGACCTGTGGCGATGACGTCGATATGACGTTTAGCGGCGCCATCTTGCTGGGAGAAGCTCAGTTGCTTATAAGGTCTTGCCTTAACGCTCATAAAATCGGCAAAGGCATCATCGGCGTTGATGATGGCGGTGCCATCGGCCTGCAGATGATTAAAAATTTCCGACTTAGCCTGCGCAACACCTGCTTGCGATCCAAATCCTTCTAAATGGGCGCTGCCGACGTTATTCACCAGCGCCACGTTCGGACGCACGAGTCCTGAGGTGTAATCAATTTCACCTTTATGGTTAGCCCCGAGCTCGAATATCCCAAACTCATCCGCTGGCGTTAAACGCAGCAAGGTAAGCGGCACACCGATTTCATTATTGAAGTTACCAGCGGTATAGAGGATTTGATGCTTTGCCGACAGAATGGTCGCGATCATTTCCTTCACGCTAGTCTTGCCGTTTGAGCCTGTTAACGCCACGCAAATGGGATTGATTTGGTCACGGACATAAGCCCCTATCGCGCCCATGGCTTTTTGGCAATCGGGCACAATCAGCTGCGGAATATCAAAGGCTAATTCGCGCTCGACCATTAACGCCGCGGCGCCGTTCTCAATAGCGGTTGCAGCAAAATCATGGCCATCAAAACGCTCACCCTTTAAGGCAACAAACAGGGTTGCAGCGCCGATTTTGCGGCTATCACTGCTTAAATCTTCGATGGTGACGTCGTCACCGACTCGAAACGTACCTAAGTGTTGACTTAGGGTCTCGAGAGAAAGAGGGATCATCTTGATTGCTCCGATAACTGGCGTGCCAGGGCGCGTTCATCATAGTCATGACGCACACCTGCCGCCTCTTGGTAAGTTTCGTGGCCTTTGCCCGCAAGCAAGATCACATCGCCAGGTTTCGCCAATGCCACAACCTCTTTAATTGCTGCGATACGGTCAACCTGAGTCAATGCCTGCTGAGGATGTGTTAGCCCTTGGATAATATCGGTAATAATTTGCGCGGGGTCTTCACTGCGCGCATTGTCGCTCGTCACCATAATGCGGTCAGCATACTGTTCTGCAGCTTGGCCCATCAAAGGACGCTTGCCCTTATCGCGGTCGCCACCACAGCCAAATACGCACCATAAATCACCGACACAATGTCGACGTAGCGCGTTTAACGCTTGTTCAATCGCATCTGGTGTATGGGCATAATCGACCACTAAGGTGATGTTATTCGCAGTTGTGAAACGCTCCATACGACCTGCAACAGGCGTTAGGTATTGCACTTGCTCGGCTAACGCTTTCATATCAAAACCTTGCAGATACAAGGCCGATAGCGCCGCGAGTAAATTAGAAAGATTAAAGGCACCAAGTAGTGGTGAGTGAATTTGTGTTTCGCCCTCGGGCCACACTAAGGTTGCACTGACACCTTGATCGTCAAACTTGGCATTTTTAGTATAAAAAGCCGCGGCTTGATGACCTTCAATACTAAAGCCCCACATTTGCGCAGGCACAGATTTAAGTTCAGTCAACCAAGACTCGCCAACCGTGTCGTCGAGATTCAATAAACCGTGACCTAAGGTGCTGAAGCGAAATAGGCTTTGCTTAGCGGCGGCATAGCTTTCCATATCACCGTGGTAATCGAGGTGATCGCGCGTCAGATTGGTAAACACGGCAACATCGAATGGCACCGCATCCACGCGGCCTTGCACTAAGCCGTGGCTCGACACTTCCATGGCGCAGACACTCGCGCCTTGGGCTTCAAAGTCATGCAACTGACGCATTAAGGTGATCGCATCGGCTGTGGTATTGCCGCTATCGACAAGCTCGCCCCAGAGACCATTGCCAAGAGTGCCCATCACAGCGGCTTTGCGGCCGAGCGACGTTATCAGCTGGGCAATCAGTTGGCTTGTCGAGGTCTTACCATTAGTTCCAGTAATACCAATCACCCCAAGGGATGTTGTCGCAGACTGATGCGCTAATGGATAACGCTGAGCGGCGATGGCCGATACTTGGCGACTCAACTGGAAGAAATAAATCTGCACGCCGTGCTCGGCATTATCGCTGTACAACACTTTGCCATGCTGATCAGCATCATCCGTGTGGACTAATACGGCTGCGGCACCTAAATCTAAGGCTTTTTCAATAAACTGTCTGCCATCGACCTTATGTCCTGGCAGCGCCAAAAACACATCGCCGCGACGTATTGCGCGGCTATCTAAGGTCAAATCGTTGAAGGACTGCGCGCCGGCATAATGCAGCCAAGGCGCAAGCAGATCCCGTAATAACATCATTCTGCTCTCCCGGCGGCGATACCCGCCAATTGCACTTGTTCTTTATCGGTAATGGGTTCAACGTTTAACATTTGCAGTGCGCCAGACATGACTTTGGCAAATGCCGGCCCCGCCACTGAACCACCATAATAGAGATCGCCCTTAGGCTCGTTCACGACGACCACTATCGCTAACTTAGGATTATTCGCCGGGGCAACACCCGCAAATAAAGCAACATAATCATCACCATAACCGCCAGCAACCGCCTTACGACTAGTGCCCGACTTGCCCGCAACCGGATAACCATCAATATGCGCCAAGGTGCCGGTGCCGCCTTTTTCTGTCACGCCGACCAGCATTTGCATCACATCGTGGGCCACATCTTCAGAAATAACTCGCTCACCGACGGGGGGCTTTTTCAGTTTCATGATTGAGACGGGGAATAAGGTGCCGCCATTGCCTAAAGTGGCATACATGCGCGCAAGTTGCAGTGTGGTTGCCGTTAAACCGTAACCGAAGGACAAGGTGGCGCGCTCAAAGTCAGACCAACGGTGGCGGTCTTGAATAACCCCCGCGCTTTCGCCCGTAAGGTTGATCCCTGAGAAACTACCGAGCCCCATAGATTGATAGGTGCCGAGTAACTGCTGCACCGGAATAGATAAGGCCAATTTACTGATGCCGACGTTACTGGATTTAGCCAGAATACGCGCCAAACTCATGTCGCCGTAGTTGGCAGGGTCACGCACTTGGCGGCCGCCTAAACGCATCCACCCCGGTGAAGTGGCAATAATGTCGGTCGATTTAACTGTGCCCGCTTCAAGCGCCGCAGCCACGACAAAGGGCTTAATGGTCGAACCTGGCTCGAAAGTATCCGTCATGGCCCGGTTACGCATTCTGAAGGTTTGCAGATTATCGCGCGCATTAGGGTTGTACGATGGCGTATTCACCATAGCCAAGACTTCACCGGTGTGAATATCGAGTACAACGATGGAACCTGAAGTTGCTTGGTTCATCTCTGTGGTGCGTTTCAGCTCGCGGTATGCTAACTGCTGAATCCGTTGATCTATGCTGAGCACGAGATCATTCGGGCTTTCGCCTTCTTGGATGATATCCAGCCGCTCAACCACATGACCATCGCGGGATTTACGCACTTTCTGTTTTGAAGGCGTGCCCGTTAGCCAGCTGTTATAAGCATTTTCTACGCCTTCAATCCCAACATCATCAATGTTTGTGATACCGATAAGCTGAGCAGTGATTTCACCACCAGGGTAATAGCGGCGGGATTCAGATTTGAGGAAAACACCGGGTAATTTCAGCTGAGTGATGTAGTCCGCGACCGCGGGAGTAATTTGGCGTTTCAAGTAGGTAAAGCGTTTGGTGGGATTACTGCGCACCCGATCTAATATGTCTTCTACGGGTTCATGCAACACATCAGCTAAAGCTTGCCAGCGGCGCATATCCGCAAAGCCATTATTATCGTTAACTTGTTTAGGATCGGCCCAAACGGCACGCACTGGCACACTGACGGCCAACATGTCGCCATTGCGATCGGTGATCAAACCACGCTGCACCTCACGGCTTGTGGTCCGTAAGGTACGCATATCGCTTTCATGGCGTAATTTGTCAGGCTCGATAATTTGAATGTAGGCCGCGCGCCCCACTAGGCTGCAAAATAGCGTACACACAAACCCCACCACTACGTATAAACGCCAATGGATTAGTTGTGGTTTCTGCGGTTTGCTTACCCGTTTGATTTTCGCTTGCCTAGTCATATCTTCCCTATACTCACGGCACCTTTACCACAACTTCTTCGCTGGGTAACGGACGACTCATGTTGAGTTCCTTAGAGGCAATGCGCGTAATACGACTGTGTTCAGTCTGCGATTGCTCTTCTAATAATAAATTGCGCCACTCAATATCTAATCTGTCTCGCTCTTGCAGTAACTGGTCCCACTGGGTCGTTAGTTGGCGGCTAATATGGCTGCCATAAACAACCGCGACCGCATTGCAGAGCACGAGCAGAGCTAATAACAAGATCCATTTGTGCAGCCATAAATCGTGTAAGACGATCCGTGGCAGATTGATCGAGGGCTTACTCACAGTGCGCCCCTTAGTAATCTAAACGCTCGGCAATGCGTAACACTGAGCTGCGAGCTCTGGCATTGCGTTCGATTTCTTCGTCGGATGGCATAATCGCCTTGCCCACGGCGCGTAACTTACGCGACTTGTTAATTTGATCCTCAGTGACCGGAAAACCGTGCGGCACACTTTCGCCTTGGCTATGGCGGCGAATAAAGCGCTTCACGATACGATCTTCTAAAGAGTGGAAACTGATGACCGACAAGCGCCCTTGGGGAGCCAGCACATTGACTGCACCTTCAAGCGCTTGATCAATTTGATCTAACTCACTATTGATATAAATCCGAATGGCCTGAAACACCCGAGTCGCAGGGTGCTTATTGCGTTCTTTACTTTTAGTGATACGCGCGATCAAATCGGCTAAATCTTTAGTTCGTAAAAACGGGGTTTTGTCACGATCCGCAGCGATACAACGAGCAATATGGCGGGCGTTTTTCTCTTCGCCATAGGTCTTAAATACCCAAGCCATATCCTCAATTTCTGCGCGGGCTAACCACTGAGCAGCCGTTTGACCTTGACTGTTATCCATGCGCATATCGAGTGGGCCATCACGCATAAAACTAAAACCACGTTCGGCATCGTCGAGCTGAGGTGAAGACACACCTAAATCGAGTAATACGCCATCTATTTTGCCCACTAGCCCAAGCTCTTCGACGTAATCGGCTAATTGGCCAAAACCACCATGCACGATTTGAAAGCGTGGATCGTCAGCAAATTGTTTTGCCGCTTCAATCGCTTGAGGGTCACGGTCGATTGCGATCAATCGGCCATTTTCACCGAGTTGCTGCAACACTTGTCTTGAATGACCACCGCGGCCGAACGTGCCATCGATATAGATGCCATCGTCTTTGATGTTTAAACCGCCAACCGTTTCTGCTAGCAGCACGGATAAATGGGCAAATTCCTGACTCATTACTCTCTTCTTATTTAGTTATCGCGACTCGTTAAAGTGAAAAATCCGCGAGACGCTCGTTACTGGCAAGCTCCTCACTTCGAATCGTTTCCTGACACTCATCGATTTGCTGCAGCCAAGATTGCTCATCCCACAGCTCAAATTTGTTCAATTGCCCCACCAGCATGATGCGCTTATCTAAATTGGCATATTGCCTTAGCGGTGGCGGCAGTAATATGCGCCCATTACCGTCGAGCTCCACTTCGTGGGCGTAACCGAGTAACAGACGTTTTAACGATCTCTGGGTTTTATCGGTATCGGAAAGCGTTAACAACTTAGCTTCGATCAATTCCCATTCATGGATTGGATACAAGAGTAAACAAGCGGATTGGATGTCGACGGTAATCACGATGCGGCCTTGATGCTCAAGCTGCAAAGGTTCGCGGTATCGCACTGGAATAGCGATCCGTCCCTTTGTATCTAAGTTGATAGCACTGGCTCCACGAAACACGCTAATTCATCCTTTCCTGTGATTTTTGATCCACAAATATCCACTATTTCCCACAACTGCTAAGTTTAGGGACAGTCGACAAGCAATGTCAAGGGATGGGATCCTTTTATAAATCCAGTCGGCAAGCGGGTTAGCAGCATGTTGAGCACTTAACCTAGCGACAAACTTTTGACATGAAAGACCACGAAAGATCGACTAAACAGAGGAAACTACAGGAATAAATTACGCCGAAATATTCAGCAACCTTTAGCTTTCAGACGCTTGCGATGAAAAAGATGGGGAATACATTCTCACTTTGCGGGATTTTGCGTAACGAAAAATAACTTTAAACCCAAAAACGAAACAAAATAAACTTAAATCCAACCTAATTAGGCAGTCAAAAAAGAGTTGGATTCAGCATGAAAAACTAAATAACCATCCTAAATAAAGACGATCATCTTTTTGCAGATGGTTGAATATTAATGTCACGATTGCGAGAAGGCTCAAAATTTCTAGCCAAAATCCACCAAAAGCTCTACGCAAATCCAACAAAATTGCCTCGATTTCGAACTCGCGACTACTTGTTTCTTCTCAACCACTATGCTGCTTTCTTGCTGAGCACTACTTTAATTCACATCTGTTGCTCATACCAAAACCTTAAGCCCCTCATTCGCCTTAAACACTTAAACGGCGTATAGTCTAAATATTAACCGACTCCTGCCGATAACACGTTAAGAGCTGTAGTAACAAGGAGGCGTTATGAGTGGATTGGATAGCATTTATGCCATGCTGGCGCAGCCAGTGAAAGCCGTGTTACACCCTAAACGGGTCGTCGACCAAGTCAGTAGTGCAACCGCAAATGCCCCCGATAGCCATGAAACACCACAGTCGCAGTTACCCCCGACGTTAGAAGGGCGCGACGCAAAAGTCAGGGAAAGACGCAAAGATACTGATAACAGCAAGAATAAGAAACGCCGTGCATCGGATGAGCCCGAAGAATTAAAAGAAGGTGTCGTGCTTGAAGTGACCGACGATACCGCGGAAATTAAAAAGCCTCCGAGCCAACATATTATTGATGTTGAAGTATAAATCAGTACGAATACAAACGGAAAAAGCGCAATCCCATTGGATTAGCGCCTTTTTATTCACCACAATCGAGTCATATTTCAAACCAACCCAAACTTAATATCAAATTTAAGCATGCCTCAAGTCAAAGAACTCAAATTGAGTAGCTTAAGTCGAATAGCTTAGGCGCGCGTTCTGGCGACCGCATCCTGCCAACCTGCGTATAAGCTCGCCCGAGTCTGGGCGTCAATATTGGGGATAAAATGCTTATCGATACAGGCCTTATGCTCAAGCTCTATCACACTCTCCCAAAAACCCACCGCCAGCCCAGCTAAGAATGCCGCGCCCAAAGCGGTTGTCTCACAAACGCTTGGCCTTAGTACCTCAACATCGGTAATATCCGCTTGAAACTGCATTAAAAAGTCATTTGCGACCGCGCCACCATCCACCTTCAAACGCTTAAGGCTGACGCCACTGTCTTTGATCATGGCATCGAGTAAATCTTTACTCTGATAAGCGATGGATTCTAACGCCGCCCGAATAATATGATTACGATTGGCGCCACGGGTTAACCCAAATAGCGCGCCACGGGCATTCGGGTCCCAATAGGGCGCCCCGAGTCCGACAAAGGCGGGCACTAGATACACGCCATTGGTATCGGCAACCTTAGAGGCAAAATATTCGGTATCGCTGGCATCACGAATAAGCCCGAGTTCATCCCGCAGCCATTGAATGGTCGCACCGCCCATAAAGACTGAACCTTCGAGGGCGTAGTTCACTTCGCCCTTCGGCCCCACGGCAACTGTGGTCAGTAACCCATGGTTAGAGCGCACCGCTTTGGTCCCGGTATTCATCAATAAAAAACAGCCAGTGCCATAGGTATTCTTCGCCATGCCGGGCTCGACACACAGCTGACCAAAAAGCGCCGCTTGTTGGTCACCCGCCATCCCTGCGACTTGAATTTCACTGCCTTCACCAGCAATCCGCGTGGTGCCATACACACTGCAGGAAGGCTTCACTTCGGGCAACAAAGACAAGGGAATGTCTAAAGCTTCAAGTAACTTGTTATCCCAAGTCAGGCTATGGATATTAAACAGCATAGTACGGGCGGCATTGGTGGGATCGGTGACATGCACTTTGCCCTCGGTTAACTTCCACACTAGCCAAGTATCGATAGTGCCGAACAACAACTCACCGCGTTCAGCTTGCGCACTGGCATTGGGCACATTATCTAGAATCCACTTGATCTTAGTGCCTGAAAAATAAGGGTCGAGTAATAGACCTGTGTTTTCACGCACATACTCTTCTAGCCCTTGAGCTTTGAGTTGCTCACAAATTTCAGAGCTGCGACGGCACTGCCACACAATCGCGTTATAGATAGGTTTACCTGTGGCTTTCTCCCAAATGACAGTGGTTTCCCGCTGATTGGTAATGCCAATCGCGGCCACTTCATCGCTGTGGATCCCCGCGCGCGCCAGCACTTCAACTAACACTGAACTTTGGCTTGCCCAGATCTCCATGGGATCATGCTCGACCCAACCCGGATTTGGATACAACTGGGTGAATTCCCGCTGGGACACGCTGACAATGTTTGCGTCGTGATCGAACACTATCGCCCTTGAGCTGGTCGTGCCTTGATCTAAGGCCACCACGTATTTTTTCTGCACGCTACTATCCTATCTGAACTCTCCGCCGCCTTTTTATGCCGATGAGAGTTAACATGATCCACTACTTATGCAATGAATATATTCGCAATTTTCTGCCGTGACCAGCAAGCAAGCCGAAAAACAAGATAACGCCACCATGCTATAGCCATAAAAAAGCCCTGAAGATTCAGGGCTTTTTTAAACTACGCAGAACTTACATCTTATAGCTCATCTGGATACCCGCAAGCCACACATCGCCGCTCGCTTCACCGTTAAAGTTAACGGCCGCTAAGCCCAGTAGGTTTTGCTGTTCGTTGATTGGCGCATCGCCAGTTGCTTTGATATACGTCACAGCGAAATCAACGTTCAGATTCTTAGTCGCCTGATAACCGGCGCCGACAGAGAACCACAGACGGTCAGAGTCTGGAATTGTAGTTGTGCGCCACTCGTCATTTGCTGCCGTTTTGTCTAAAGCAACACCGGCACGCACTAACCAGTCATTATTCACTTGATAAGTGGTTCCCAGCGCGAAACGCCAGTTATCTTCAAAGTGCTCTTCTTTAACTAAATCAGACTCTAAATCGCCCTTAGGTTTAACGTCACCGGGGAAATAAGCCACCAGCTGATCAAATACACTCCAATCGGTCCAGTTCACGCTCGCGTGCATGGCCCAGTTATCGGTCAATTGGTGGTGGGAAGCAATTTCTGCAAAGGCGGGTAATTCAAGTGGTAAATAACCTTCAATAGACACGTCTTGACCACCGGTATACAAGACGCCAGAAGCATGACCATCTAAGTCCAATTGCACGCCGCTGTGATACGCAAAGCCTAAACGGTGAGCCGGATTGATCTGCCAGCTTGCACCTAACTGCCAGCCGTAACCCACATCATCACCCTTCATGCTTTTCAGCTCAGTGCCACCAGGAGGTAACATTGCCTGCACAGGAGCCGGCAGAGCCGGTTTGATGCCATCGACCCAACCGGGCAATGACGCACCAATTTCTCCTTCACCATAAACGATACGTACACCAGCACCTACGCTAACGGCATCATTGATGCGATAAGCGATGTTTGGATTAAACTCAACGGTTGTAACCGAAGTCTTGTTACCAAAAATAGCCGCAGCGTGGGTCGCAGGTAATTCAGTAGCTAAACCATAGTTAGAATTAACCGCTAGGCCCCATGTCCATTGATCATTTAACTGATTTGAGTAGTAAAAGTTCGGCACCAGTGCGTCATCGGCAACATCCAGTGCATCGCCACCTTTCATAACAACAGGATCTGGGCCAAGCAACGGCGAGCTAAGGCTGACATCGCCAGTCACATCGACGTTTGGCATGACATAAATACCACCCGTCGATAACTGACGACCTTCGAGATAAGTCAACATGGCTGGATTACGTGCTTGAGCCGAAGCGTTATCCGCCATAGCCGCTTCACCGGCAAAGGCGCGGCCTAAGCCTGTGGCAGAATATTCGGCTAATTGAAAACCAGCGGCATGGAGTTGAGTCGTTGAACTTAACAAGGCTGCAGTGACAGCCAAAGTCAGAAGACGTTTTTGCATCGTTATTCTCTAATAATATTATTGTTATCTGTACTACTTAAATGAGTACTGCGGCGTTCAGGCAAAATAGAGCAAACACTCCAGATTGAATGCGAAGCAGTTTACTTATGCAGAAGATGTTTGCAACCAAAGGAGATAAAACAGACAAAAACTCTAGCTAACGATGACTTTAAAACAGATTTAGTGACCAATATCACCATTTAAACAAAACTCAGCCTATATTCGCCCAGTTACTATTCGCAATGCTGATTAACTCAACATAGTAAAACCAAGAAATAACTATAATAAACAACACTATAAAATAACAAATCGTAGAAACACGTGTAAATCATTCAGTTGTAACAAATTCAGCATAAATCACTATCGATACAAAAAATCTATGACACACAAACAGCAATAAAAATTTATCACTTCAAATACAATTAGTTAAACCATGAGCAGATGATGATTTAAAACAAAAGCGCCTAGGTGTTAACCTAGGCGCTTAAATATGGACTCAACACCAGTACAAATGTGCGCTGAAAAACTAACGGCGCCAGCCTTGGATTTGGGTTTCGTACTGACTGATTTGCGCAGCATGGGACAAGGTCAGTCCAATCGCATCTAAACCGTTTAGCAACTTATGCCTTGCCGATTCTGCCAGCGTAAAACTAAACTCGGCGCCCGACGGTGAAATCACTTTGCAGCTTGTAAGATCAACCGTAATTTGTGCACCAGCTTCTGCCGCCACTTCATCCATTAATTGGCGCACCTGCGCGTGGGTTAACGCCACAGGTAATAGGCCGTTATTGATTGAGTTACCGTAAAAAATGTCAGCAAAACTCGGCGCAATAATCGCACGCAGACCAAAGTCTACCAGCGCCCAAGGCGCATGTTCGCGGCTTGAACCACAACCAAAGTTTTCCTGTGCCAAAAGAATCGACGCGCCTTTATAACGGCTTTGATTCAATGAAAACTCAGGATTAGGCTGATCGCCCGCATCATCTAAATAACGCCAGTCGTGAAATAAGTGCACGCCAAAACCATCGCGCGTCACCTTAGATAAAAACTGTTTCGGAATGATCTGATCCGTATCGATATTGGTGCTGTCGATCATGACCGCAAGCCCGGTATGGGTCGTAAAAGGTTGCATTAACTTCTCCTCTTGGGTTTACGGTAATTAGTAAGGTTTACGAATATCGACAAAATGCCCTGCCACCGCAGCGGCTGCAGCCATTGCAGGACTCACCAAATGAGTACGACTGCCGCGACCTTGGCGACCTTCGAAGTTACGATTACTGGTCGACGCGCAGCGATCACCCGCTTCTAATCTGTCATCGTTCATCGCTAAACACATAGAGCAACCCGGTAAACGCCACTCAAACCCCGCTTCGATAAAGATTTTATCTAAGCCTTCGGCTTCGGCTTGTGCTTTCACTTGGCCAGAACCTGGAACGACAATGGCGGTGACGCCACTCGCCACTTTACGGCCTTTGGCATGTACGGCGGCGCTGCGTAAATCTTCAATCCGTGAGTTAGTACAAGAACCGATAAACACCTTGTTGATACTGATGTCTGTCATCGGCGTACCCGCACTCAGGCCAATGTATTCTAAAGCCTTTTCCATACTAGCTCGGGTGCTTGGGTTAGCTTCATTAATGGGATCGGGTACTTTGCCATCGATTGCCACTACTTGGCCTGGGTTAGTACCCCAAGTCAATTGTGGCGCGATATCGGCGGCATCTAACTCAACGACAGCATCAAACACCGCGCCGTCATCGGTTTTAATGGCTTTCCAGTAAGCGACAGCCTCTGCCCAATCTTCGCCCTTTGGCGCAAATTCGCGGCCTGCTAAATAATCAAAAGTGGTTTGATCCGGCGCGACCATGCCCGCCTTCGCGCCCATCTCAATCGCCATGTTGCACACTGTCATGCGGCCTTCCATCGACAGGGCTTCGATCGCCTCACCACAGAACTCCACCACGTAACCCGTGCCACCATCCATGCCGATTTTGCCAATAATAGCGAGGACGATATCTTTGGCGGTCACGCCCTCGGTGACATGACCACGCACTTCAATCTTCATGGTCTTAGCTTTTAACTGACGCAGGGTTTGCGTCGCTAGAACGTGCTCAACTTCCGATGTACCAATCCCAAACGCCAATGCACCAAAAGCACCGTGGGTGGCGGTATGGGAATCGCCACACACAATCACAGTGCCCGGTAAAGTAATACCTAACTCTGGGCCCATCACATGCACAATACCTTGATTAGGATGATGAATATCATATAAGCGCACGCCAAAGTCTTTACAGTTTTGCGCTAAGGTTTCCACCTGAGTGCGCGCCATCGGGCTTAGGGCATCTAAGCTGGCGCTGCGAGTAGAAGTATTATGATCCATAGTAGCAAAGGTTTTTTCCGGCGCGCGCAGCTTACGGCCCGCGACTTTCAAACCGCTGAATGCTTGTGGTGACGTCACTTCATGGACTAAATGTCTGTCGACATAAATGACCGGCGCTTCGCCCTCGGGAGCAGCAACGATATGTGCATCCCATACTTTTTGGTACAAGGTCTTTGCGTTCGTCATTACACACCTTCCTTTATAGCATTGGCGATAAAGTCACCCATTTCTGCCGTCGATTTAGCCTCGCTACGCTTGTCGCTGCTCAACAGCTCGCCAGTTAAATAGCCAGAGTTCAAGGCTTTGCTCACGGCGCGCTCAATCGCACTCGCCGCTTCTTCTTGTTTCAAGCTATGACGCAACATTAATGCTGCCGACAGAATTTGTGCGACTGGGTTGGCTATCCCTTTACCTGCGATATCCGGCGCACTGCCACCCGCAGGTTCGAATAAACCAAAACCACTGCTGTTCATGCTCGCCGAGGACAACAAGCCCATAGAGCCCGTTAACATGGCTATTTCATCGGATAAAATGTCACCGAACAGGTTAGAACATAACATCACATCGAACTCATCGGGGCGGCGCAGCAGCTGCATGGTCGCGTTATCGATATAGATATGTTCCAGCTCAACATCGGGGAAATCAACCGCCACTTCTTCAACCACTTGGCGCCACAACACTGAACAAGCCAGTACGTTGGCTTTATCCACTGAGGTTACTTTTTTACGGCGACCACGGGCGGCTTCAAAGGCGATGCGGGCGATACGGCTAATTTCACGGCGGCTATAACGCATGGTATCGAAGGCTTCTTCATTCTCACCTTCACCTTGGCGGCCCTTTGGCTTACCAAAATAAATGCCACCGGTTAACTCACGCACACATAAAACATCAAAGCCACGGGCAGAGATATCGCTGCGCAGCGGTGACATATGCTCTAGGCCATCGTGCAGTTTGGCTGGGCGCAGATTGCAAAACAATTCGAAGTGACCACGCAGAGGCAATAGCGCGCCGCGCTCAGGTTGTTCATTTGGCGGTAACTTTTCCCACTTAGGACCGCCGACTGAACCAAATAGAATCGCATCGGCCGCTTCACAACCTTTTAGCGTGGCATCGGGTAGCGGGCAACCGTGGTTATCGATGGCAATACCGCCGACATCGTATTGCGTATACTCGATATTTAAATCGAATCGAACTTCCACTTCACGCAGCACTTTGCGCGCCTCTGCCATCACTTCTGGGCCGATCCCGTCCCCTGCTAATACTGCTACTTGATAACTCATACGCCAGCCAACTCCTTTAAATGTGAATGCTTTATGCTCGACCTTGCTACTCTTTGGATGCTTTTAGCGACTAAACGCCGCCTAGCTCTCGATTCTTTTGCATGCTTTGTTTGTAATCGGCGACCTTGTCTGCGCGACACGTTAAGTTCATCACATGCACTAAAGCGCGCGCCGAGGCTTCAACGACATCGGTCGCTAAACCTACACCGTGGAAGTTTTGCTCGTGATAAACGGCGGTAATGTCCACTTGACCTAAGGCATTTTGGCCTACGCCCTTAGCGCCTAACTTGTAGCTGATGATGTCGATACGACGATCAGTAGCACGGGCAATGGCGTTATAGGTGGCATCAACGGGACCATTACCGGTTGCGGCTTCGGTTTTAATTTCACCGCCCACTTCGATACGAACGGTAGCTGTGGCAACGCCTTCGGTAGAGTCAGACTGCACCACTAATTGCTGCAATTGATAGTGATTATCTTCTTCGGCCTGCGCTTCCATAAAGGCTAAGGCTTCTAAATCATAATCAAATACTTGGCCCTTTTTATCAGCCAATTTTAGGAACTCTTCGTACAGCGCATCCATATTGTAATCGTGCTCGCTATAGCCCATTTCTTCCATGCGATGCTTGATCACATGGCGACCAGAGCGCGAAGTCATATTCAAATTGTTGCGATTCAAACCTATGCTTTCTGGCGTCATGATTTCATAGGTATTTTGCGCTTTTAACATGCCATCCTGATGGATACCCGACGAGTGAGTGAACGCATTGGCACCGACAATCGCCTTGTTCGCCTGCACAGGCATGTTGCATAACTGGCTGACTAAATTAGAAGTACGGTGGATTTCCTTAGCGTTAATGCCTGTTTCCAAACCCAACATGCCCTTACGCGTCGCTAAAATCATAGCGATCTCTTCCAATGAACAGTTACCCGCACGCTCACCTATACCATTGATCGTACATTCGATTTGACGCGCACCGTGTTGCACTGCGGTTATCGAGTTAGCCACTGATAAACCTAAGTCATCGTGGCAATGCACTGAGATCACCGCTTGGTCGATGTTCGGCACGCGGTTAAACAGGGTTTGGATAATAGTGCCAAACTCGCTTGGCACTGTGTAACCGACCGTATCGGGAATGTTAATGGTACGCGCGCCAGCAAGAATCGCGGCCTCCACCATGCGGCACAGATTATCAATTGGCGTGCGTCCCGCATCCTCACAGGAAAACTCCACATCGTCGGTAAAGCGACGGGCGTATTTCACTGCGCCCACCGCCATCTCTAACACTTGATCGAAAGAACGCTTCAACTTGCTCTCAACGTGAATCGTCGAGGTCGAGATAAAGGTATGAATACGGAATTGATCAGCAACAGACAAGGCCTGCGCCGCGGCATCTATGTCCTTTTCAAGTGCACGGGATAACGCACAAACGCGACTATTTTTGATGGTTCGCGCTATGGTTTGCACCGACTCAAAATCACCGGGTGATGAGACAGGAAAACCCACTTCCATTACATCAACACCTAGACGTTCCAGCGCCATGGCGATCTGTAACTTTTCTTTGACCGAAAGGCTTGCGGCTAACGCCTGCTCACCATCACGTAAGGTCGTATCAAATATAATTACTCTGTTAGACATCTCGCTTCTCCATGGAACGTCACCGTTCATTATTTAACTTTTGCCGTATTCAGATACAAAAAACCCCGCAACATTGGTGCGGGGTTTGTGAATGCTTTGCCTATTTATCGAGCGTGCAACACTAAGACCTCCGCGTATAAACCGCGAGGAGAGAGAGTAGGAGGTCGAGTTTGCTGCTAATTCTATTCATTTTATTTAAATATTTATTCTGTTCAAATAATCTAGGACGGTTAATATTTAACTTGCCTAGCCGAGAGTGTCAACCCTAATTTTTTCATGTTCCACTCATTCGACCTGTCTTAAGGCCAATAACTGTGAGTTTTATCCCCGAATAAGTGATCGATTCCACAGAATTAACCCGCTGTTTGGATTCAGAAAGCACGGGGATGTGTTAACTTATTCCCCTTAGAAAATAATAGTTTTTTATGCAAAAAACGATTAAGAAAAGTTATAATCTCGCCTTAGTGATTACGGATATTAGAGCTTACGCATTTTATGGAGCACAAAATGGATTTTCGCGTCTTGGTACTGAGCCTGTTGTTATGGCTGATCCCCTTTGGGGCGAGTGCTATAGACCAGTTAGATGAGCTCACAGAACTCGTCTACCAATATCCCAGTAAAGCCCTGACTCAAATCACTGCCTTAGAAAAACAATTTACAACCCGTGCCACTTCTGACATTAATCGACTCAGATTGAGCGTGTTGAAATGCCAAAATCTGCTGCAACTGGGTGAGAACGAAGCCGCGATCAACGTGGCTCAGTTAGGCGAGGCCAATGCTAAGCAGCTTAAGCTCGATCAAGTTCGCCCCTACTTTTTGATTTGCCAAGCCGACGCCAATCTCAACTACAACAATATTCAGAATGCGCTGCCCTTGCTGGATTCAGCCATTACCTTAGCGCGACGCTATCAACAACCCCAAGCCTTAGTCGATGCCTTGCGTTTACGTGGTCAGCTCGATACCGACACAGATAACTTTTCCTCTGCCATCGAAGATTTACGTCTGGCCATCGATATTTATCCAGACATTCATACTCAGACCCAGAATTGGGTTTGGCCACCACAGGCTTATATTTATGCGGCCATGGGTAATTTACTCTACGCAACCCATGATTTCCCTCAGGCCATGTATTACACCAACTTAGGGATACAGAGCTCAGATGCCAAGGGCAAAGTGTTACATATCATTCTACGAAATGCGGCCAGAATAGCGCTCGATAATCAAGAATTCGATTACAGTGATAAACTCGAAAAACAAGCAAAGGCACTACTACCTGAACTCGGTTCGCCACTTGAACTTGCCTACAGCTATGCCATTTTAGCTTCAATCGCACTCGATAAAGGCCGCATCGACACAGCCGAAGAATACCTTTCTATCGCCATCAATACCTTCAAGAAACACAATCAGCAATTGGCTATGATGCGCTCGACCCGTCTGCTGGCACAAATACGCTTTGCCCAACATCAAGACGATGCCGCATTAATCCTAATGAATCACGCCATTGAACAAGCTGAAAATCTAAAACAGTATTCTGATCTCAAAGGATTTTACGGGATCATGAGCGATCACTACTTAGTGCAAGGGGATTTTAAGCAGGCCTATTCTTTTTTACTCAAACGCTATCGAGCTGCCGAACTCGCCAATCAAGGGATGAACACTACACGGATATTGCAATTTAAAGCCCGCCTAAATCAACAAGATCTGCAGCAGGATCAGAATAGTCCTGCGCCAGAAAAGGCATCGATCCTCCAAGAGTTAAATCTAGACTGGGCCTATAGCACTTTGTTCTTAATTGCGATGACGTTACTCGGCGGGGCTATTTGGTATTTGATTGATAAGCAAAATAATCGAGCGCCCCGTATCGAAGGCGAGGAGCCTGCGGAAACTCTGCTCCAACAAGTCACATCGGCCTTAAACATTGCCAAACAAGGTAATTATCCGCTGTCTTTATTACTTTTTAATGCGAGTCAAATACGGCAAGTTGACTTGCCGCCCCTGCAGGATGAGCTACAGCACAGATTGCGAGAGCAAGATAAGTTGATCCGATATTCGATGGATGAAATTGTGATTATCCTACCGCACACCTCTGCAGCTGGTGCTAAGAAAGTCGTCAATCAATTAGTGGCCTGTATTCAACCTTGGCAGGGGTCAAGCAAGGTCAATATTGGTATCGCGGCAATGCAGCAGTTTGATACGTTAGAGTCTTTAATTAAGCGCGCCAGTATCAATCAATTGGGTAAGGTTAAAATCAGTGAGAATAATCCAAACCATTATTCTCCCGCTAAATAAGCCGCGATTTCATCGAGAAAAGCGTCGCCGAAACGACTCAGTTTACGCTCGCCAACCCCGTTGACGGCGAGCATTTCCCCTGCACTGGTCGGCATCATGGCCGCCATTTCCGCCAGCGTCGCATCGTTAAACACTAAATACGGTGGCACATCCTGCTGCTCAGCTATGGTTCTTCGCAGTAACTTGAGTCGCGCGAATAGCTTACGGTCGTAGTTCAGCGGCGCCTTAGACTGGCTCACCTTGCGTTTTGTGGTCGTTAACTGAATGCGAGGTTCGGCGAGCATTAATGCCACCTCACCTTTGAGTACAGGTCGTGCCGATGGGTTTAAGGTTATAGATGAACCTCGCGTCACATCCTGACTCACCAGTCCCAAGTGGATCAATTGACGGATCACGCTCAACCAATACTCATGGCTCTTGTCTTTACCAATCCCCCAAGTCGTGAGTTTGTCATGGCCTCGGTCAACAATCGGGGCACCTTTCGAGCCGCGCAACACTTCAATCAAGTGATTAATACCAAAACGCTGCCCTAACCGGAAAATACATGACAACACCTTCTGCGCATCTTCGGTGCCGTTATAACGCTTAGGCGGGTCGAGGCAAATATCGCAGTTACCACAGGGCTCTAGTGCGCTCTCATCAAAGTAATGCAGCAACACTTGGCGGCGACAGGTCTGCGCCTCGGCAAAGGCGGCCATAGTATTAAGTTTGTGGAATTCGACCTGTTGCTGCGGCCCAGGCTCGGACTGTTCAATCAAATGTCTGACCCGACCAATATCGGCGGGATCGAACAACATAAAAGCTTCTGCATCAAGCCCATCACGGCCCGCTCGGCCCGTTTCCTGATAATAAGCCTCGATACTTTTCGGGATATCGTAATGCACCACAAAACGCACATTCGACTTGTTAATTCCCATACCGAAAGCCACAGTGGCGACCACGATATCGATTTGATCTTTAAGGAAACTATCTTGCACTGCGCCACGGTCTTCCTGCGTCATTCCCGCATGATAGGCCTTAGCATTAAAGCCTTGCAGACATAAACGATCGGCAACCTCGTCGACACGGCGACGACTACTACAGTAAATAATCCCGTTGGTGCCATTTTGCTGGGTTAGAAAATGCCGTAACTGGTTCGCAGCATTGAGCTTTTCCGCCACTGTGTAGCGAATATTAGGCCTGTCGAAACTAGAGAGTAAACGGAAAGGGTCAATCCCAAGTCGCTCGCAAATACTCTGCCGAGTCGCCTGATCCGCCGTTGCCGTCAGCGCCATCATGGGCACATAGGGGAAGAGTTGTTTTAGCTGGCCAAGCGCCGCATATTCAGGGCGAAAATCATGACCCCATTGGCTGATACAGTGCGCCTCATCGATGGCAAACATCGCTAACGGCAGTGACTGCATTCGCCCAATAAAATCGGCGCTCAATAAGCGCTCTGGTGACACATAAAGCAGTTTTAACTCACCGTGGCGCAGCTGCCTTAATACTTCGGCGCTCTGCTCTCGCGGCAATGAAGAATTGAGATAAGCCGCCGCAACACCGGTTTGCAACAAGCTATCGACTTGATCTTTCATCAAAGAAATCAATGGAGATACGACAATCGTAATGCCATCCATCAGCAACGCGGGGAGTTGATAGCACAGACTCTTACCGCCGCCCGTTGGCATGATCACTAAGCAATCTTGCCCGCCGCAGACACGTTCTATCACCTCCCGCTGACCGTCCCTAAAGTCACGGTAACCAAACACCTGTGCGAGGCGTTGCGAGAGCGGATCATCATGCGTGTCGAGTACGAGCTTTTCCATGGATCTTCTATGTCAAAAGTGAGGGGGCCTATTCTATACCCAAACTAGCTCAAAATGCAGGATTCAGCGGTAATTTAAAGTACTTTAGACGAGGCCATTCATCGCGATTGTAGCTATTTTAACCCCTAGTGGACTAAGCCAAAAATAACGAACGCGGGGTAAAGTACTTTAAAACCCGCCGAAACTGTGTCGTCATTTTAGCGACGGAGTTGCATTAGCCGTGAGCTTCACTGTAGATTAATTGCTCTAAGCCGCACTTTGTTCATCTCAGTGTTGATAACAAATCCAATTACGCCTAATGCAGTCACTCAGTGACAAGGACCCAATAATGACCAGCCCAATCCAAGCCGAAGCTTTGAGAAGAGTCGCAGCAGTATTTGATCAACATGTTCCTTTCCATAATCTACTCGGACTCGATATCAAGCGTTATGACATTGATGGCGTCGAAGTCGTGATCAACATGAAACCTGAGCTGATTGGTAATATCCACCAGCAAATCCTCCACGGCGGTGTGACAGCCACGGTACTCGATGTGGTTGGCGGACTCACCGCCTTTGCAGGACTGGTCGCCAGTCGTGATGATTGGACGGTCGAAGAGCTGCAGCAACGCCTGCAAACCCTAGGCACTATCGATATGCGCGTCGATTATCTACGGCCGGGACGCGGCCTCACCTTTACCGGGACGGGCAGCGTGATCCGCGCGGGCAATAGGGTGTCGGTATGCCGCATGGAATTGCATAATGAACAAGGCACACATATCGCTTTTGGGACAGGCACTTATATGGTGGGCTAGCCGTTTCACCGTAGATAACTCATTTACCGCATTAAAGCTCAAAGCCAGTAAACATCTTGATTAGCAAGATGTTTACTGGCGTTGATCGGCTATTTAATTTCTTATCGAGATATTCTGTAACCAAAAGAACGCGGCGATGCCCTTGAGTCAGCGGTCAGACACACCTACAATCGCCGTCTTGTTGTCCTTCGAAGATGTCTCATGCAAGATCTTGAATACCGCAAAGGGATCCTACTCGCCGTCAGTGCTTACTGTATGTGGGGTTTTGCGCCTTTATATTTCAAATTACTCAACCATGTCTCTGCCACCGAAATTTTGCTCCATCGGGTGATTTGGTCATTCGTGTTTATGCTGATCATTATGCAGTTTATCGGCGGGTTCTCACGCTTACGCTTACTGTTTAAACAACCTAAACAGCTGATGGTTCTCACCATTACTTCCATACTGATCGCGGGAAACTGGCTGCTATTTATCTGGGCGGTGAATAACGATCACATGCTCGATGCCAGCCTAGGTTACTTTATTAACCCTCTGCTCAACGTCTTGCTTGGTATGTTATTTCTAGGCGAAAGGTTACGTAAGCTGCAATGGTTTGCGGTCGCACTCGCCAGTGCTGGTGTGTTGATCCAATTAATCTCTTTTGGCTCTATTCCAATTGTCTCACTGGCACTCGCGGGCACCTTTGGTTTCTATGCGCTGCTGCGAAAAAAGGTCAATGTGGATGCTAAGGCTGGCTTATTGGTCGAAACCGCAGTGTTATTACCGGTCGCGCTAATTTACCTAGTCGCGACCTTAGACACAGCGACAGCGAGCATGCTGACCAACGATTGGCAACTTAATCTGATGTTAATGGCAGCGGGAATAGTGACCACGATTCCTTTACTCTGTTTTGCAGGGGCGGCGGTACGGATTCCATTATCTATGCTTGGATTTTTCCAATATATCGGCCCAAGTATTATGTTCATCCTAGCAGTGAGTCTGTTTAATGAGCCCTTCGATGCAGAAAAAGGCGTGACCTTCGGTTTTATCTGGAGTGCCCTGTTAGTATTTACCTTAGACATGGCCTATAAACGCAAAGCGGCGTGATCATTATCACGCCGATAAACAGTTACAGAAGTGATGATGACTTCTGTAACTGTGCTAAAAATTCACTCCCTTGCGGCACTGTCAGTAATAAACTGTAGCCTTTAACCGTTGGCACTAACACTAACTGCGATTTATCTGTTATCGCCAGAAATGCTCTACCTTTTCCCTGCAAATTAAACCAGCCTAATTGAAACCCTGGCATGCCTATGCCGTTGGTTTTAAAGCTCGGCGTTAAATCTGCCTCTTGCTGCAAATCGACTATGCGCGCCTCGGCGGGCAATAAATCCGCGCGGGATAACTGCACTTTATAGAAGGGCACATCCACTGTAAGTTCAGTATCGGTTAACACTAACTCGGCGCTATTGGATTGATAATAAACCCATGAAAATCCGCCCATCATCACCAGCAATATGCCTAAACTCGCCGACTTCGCTATCTTAGGCATATTTTTTAGCCATAACATCAGCAAGATACCCGCTAAACCGAGCAATAAGACGATAAAACTGAAGATAGAGGTCTGGGTGAAAGGGGCGAGTTCGAAGTATTGAGGACTCATTGGCAGCATCTCCCGTGCAGTGAAGTCTTAATCTGCCAATAAAGACATATTATGTCAATAAAAATGCCAGCGCTAATATGAGTACTAGGCTGGCATTGATTGGATTGATTTAGAACGGCTTAGAGATCGAGCGCGAGAATTTTGGAGCGGCGTTGATAGTTATACAACTGCTTTTTCTTCTGTGGCAGTGCTTCAACATCTTCAATCACAAAACCATGCTCGAGGAACCAGTGAATGCTCCGTGTTGTCAGCGCAAACAAGCGTGAATAACCGCGGTTTCTGGCCTGATTGATAATGTTCTTCAGCAGTAAGCTCCCTCTGTCGGCATCGCGATAATCGGGATGCACCACCAAACAGGCAAACTCGCCCGCATTGTCCTCTTCAAAAGGATAAAGCGCAGCGCAACCAATCACTAAACCATCACGTTCAATCAACATGAACTGTTCAATTTCAATCTCGAGCTGCTCACGGCTACGACGCACCAGAATGCCTTGCTCCTCCAATGGACGAATAAGGTTCAGTACACCGCCAATATCGGCGATCGACGCACAGCGTAAACGCTCGGCACTCTCAGTCACGATTTGCGTGCCTATCCCTTCGCGAGAAAACAGTTCCTGCAGCAAAGCGCCATCTTCGAGGTAGCTAACTAAGTGACAACGCGGCACACCATTGCGGCAAGCATCAATACTCGCTTTCAAGAAAGCCATAGTGCCAATGCAGGCAGAACCTTGCTCGGCCAGCTTGTTCATGATGTTTTGCGCATCGTTCGGCATCAACTCGGCAATGACATCGCCATTGCGATCGAGAATACCGTTCTGTGAGCTAAAACCGATCATCTTATCTGCTTTGAGTTTGATCGCCACCTGGGTCGCGATTTCCTCGGCGGTCAGATTAAAACTTTCACCCGTCACAGAAGCTGCAATCGGCCCCATCAATACGATGCAGTGATTATCTAACTGACGTTTTAAGCCTTGCACATCGATACGACGCACTTTGCCACTCAGGCAAAAATCCACACCATTGTCGACACCAAGAGGTTGAGCAATCACAAAGTTTCCGCTCACTAAGTTAATTTGAGCGCCTTGCATCGGCGTATTGCTTAAGCTCATGGATAAACGCGCTGTGATATCAAATTGCAGTGCACCCGCAACTTGCTTGATCACTTTGAGCGAGTCTTCATCCGTGATACGCACACCTTCGTGGTAGGCAGGTTCAATACCGTTGACGGCTAATGCAGCATCAATCTGCGGCCTAGCGCCATACACCAACACCACTTTAATCCCTAAACTGTGCAGCAGGGCGACATCATTTAAGATGGCGCGGAAGTGACTCTGAGCCAAAGCTTCACCACCCAGCATGACCACAAAAGTTTTACCTCTGTGAGCATTAACATAGGGGGCAGAGTGACGAAATCCATCAACCAGTTCAGTGGTACGCACGCGTTATTTACACCTCATTTTTGAGCTGGCAGCGTCACTATGACATGCCAGGAATGAATCGCTAACTTTCGCGTATGGTATTGCATTTTAATTCACATATAAAGAATTTATTCTCACTAAGGTGCAGCTTTAATGATTTAAAGTGCTTAGAACTGCACTATTTTATATTTTCAGCAAGTGTTCACACTTTTTTAGCTTCACAGGGGATGATTCAGCGGCTTAAGTTTGCGAGGCAATTATCTCAACTTGATGACTAACTACTAAAAAAAGCGCAAAAAAAAGCCCCTTAAATAAGGGGCTTTTCTCGAAACACTAACCAAGGATTACTTGATTTTTGCTTCTTTGTAGATAACGTGCTGACGAATAACTGGATCAAATTTTTTGATTTCCATTTTTTCAGGCATGTTACGCTTGTTTTTTTCAGTTGTGTAGAAGTGACCAGTCTTAGCTGTAGAAACTAATTTGATCTTCTCACGATTACCTTTAGCTTTAGCCATGATCTATTATACCTTCTCGCCACGAGCACGAAGTTCAGCAACAACAACTTCGATACCTTTTTTGTCGATCAGACGAATACCTTTAGTAGATACACGTAACTGTACGAAACGCTTTTCTTCTTCTAACCAAAAACGGTGGTTTTGTAGGTTAGGTAAAAAACGACGACGGGTCGCGTTTTTTGCGTGCGAACGGTTGTTACCAACCATCGGCTTCTTGCCAGTAACTTGGCATACTCTTGACATGTCAATCTTCTCCAAAAACAATTTTAACGCTCGAGCATTAATGTGCCTCGTATGGCCGTCGCCCGAGGCACAAAGAGGGCGCATTTTATACACGATCACAGAGTGAAGATCAAGTGTTAGATTAATTAATCCAGCCTCGTTCTGCAAAAGAAACTATCTCTCGATCACCTACAACCATATGGTCCAACAAGGATACGTCTATGGTTGCTAACGCATTTTTTAATCGCTCAGTTATTCGTCGGTCAGCCTGACTGGGCTCGGCAATACCAGACGGATGATTATGACAAACTATAACTGCTGCGGCCTTTTTCTCCAGCACTAAGCTCACCACTTCACGTGGGTACACTGAGGCTGAGTCTATTGTACCGCGGAATAATTCGACAAATTGAATCACTCTATGCTGGCTATCCAGCAGTAAAACTGCGAACACTTCATAGGAGCGATCGGCCAATTGTCTCATTAAATAGTCCCGAGTTAAATCGGGATTTGTTAAAACTTGACCTCTTTGCAGATTTTCCTGCGCTACACGCCGCGCTAATTCGGCAGCAGCTTGAAGCTGGGCGTATTTTACAGGTCCTACGCCCGGAAGTCGACATACCTGATTTCGAGGCGCACAAAGCAGGTTTCTGAGGCCGCCAAACTCGCTAATAAGCGACCTTGCAAGATCAACCGCGTTTAATCCCGCCAAACCGTTCCGCAGTAATACCGCCAATAACTCCGCATCCGACAGTTGCCCCGCCCCTTTTTGTAACAGTTTATCTCTGGGACCTTCCCCCTCAGGCCAATCTTTAATGCCCATGCGACCTCCCTGTCATCTCACATATTTTCACTTTACTGAGTATGGACGAGATTTTTTGAACTGGGAGAGTCACTAAAATTCACCGCTTTGTGATATTGTTGGCGGCATTATTTCTATCTCGGATGATGTCTGTGAGTCTGACAAATAAAAACGTCCTGCTGGGCATTGGTGGCGGTATTGCGGCCTATAAAAGTGCTGATTTAGTCCGTCGCTTAAAAGAGCGTGGCTTTGATGTACGCGTGGTGATGAGTCAAAGTGCGATGGAATTTATCACGCCTTTGACGCTGCAAGCGTTATCTGGACATCCCGTTGCCTCAAGCCTACTCGATCCTGCGGCAGAAGCAGCCATGGGCCACATCGAACTCGCTCGTTGGGCAGATCTCGTCATCATCGCCCCTGCAACCGCAAACCTATTGGCGCGGATTAATGCCGGCATGGCCGATGAGCTGATCACCACCACGTGTCTTGCCACAGAGGCGCCTATCGCCCTGTGTCCGGCAATGAATCAGCAGATGTACCGTAATCTGGCGACGCAGGCGAATTTAACCAGTCTGGCATCCCGCGGCTTTACCCTTTGGGGACCCGCAAGTGGCAGTCAAGCCTGTGGTGAAGTCGGCCCGGGTCGTATGTTAGAGCCATTAGACATAGCGGAACTGGCTACACAATTTTTTGCCACGCATGACGCCGTTGAATTTAAGCCACTCGCAGGACAGTCGGTGCTGATCACCGCAGGACCAACCCGTGAGGCGATTGATCCCGTCAGATACATTTCGAATCACAGTTCTGGAAAAATGGGCTTTGCCTTAGCCAAAGCCGCAGCAGATATGGGCGCAACGGTCACCTTAGTCTCTGGCCCAGTGAATCTAAGCACCCCAGAAGGCGTGACCCGCATTGATGTTGAATCGGCGCAGAATATGCTCGATGCTGTGATGGATAGCGTTGATAAAAAAGATATTTTTATTGGTTGCGCCGCCGTTGCTGACTATCGCATTAGCGACATTGCCACCTGTAAGATCAAAAAATCGGCAGAAGAAATGCAACTTGCGCTGGTGAGGAATCCTGATATCTTAGCCACGGTTGCGAGCTTACCTAACCGTCCTTTTGTGGTGGGATTCGCCGCAGAAACCCATGATGTAGAAGCCTACGCCCGCGATAAACTCAAACGTAAAAACTTGAATATGATCGCCGCAAACGACGTTTCCGTTGCAGGTATTGGCTTTAATGCCGATGCCAATGCCCTGCGAGTGTTTTGGCCGCAAGGTAGCCAAGATTTGCCCGCCACTGACAAACTCACGCTGGCACGGCAATTACTTTCGTTGATAGTGAAAGAAAAAACAAATACATGAAAACACCGATTGAATTAAAAATTCTCGACTCCCGTATCGGCTCAGAATTTCCTTTACCTGCCTACGCCACACCGGGCAGTGCAGGCATGGATCTTCGTGCCATGATCGACACGACTTTGACCATAGTACCGGGTGAAACCGTGCTTATTCCAACTGGGATTGCCGTTCATGTTGCCGATCCCGGGCTGGCTGCTGTGATTTTGCCGCGCTCAGGTCTTGGCCATAAACACGGTATCGTACTGGGGAATCTGGTCGGACTCATAGATTCTGATTACCAAGGCCCTCTAATGGTATCTTGCTGGAATCGTAGCGACAGTCCATTCACCTTAGAAATTGGCGATCGTCTCGCACAACTGGTGTTTGTTCCTGTAGTACAAGCACAATTCAAACTCGTTGATGAGTTCGACAGCTCAGATCGTGGTGAAGGCGGATTTGGCCATTCAGGCACTAAATAATCCCCAAAATCGTTATTGAGCCAAGGATACTGCAATGGCTGTAAGCCCAAAAATTAATCGTCGTGAACATATTTTGCAATGCCTAGCGCAAATGCTAGAAACCAACCCAGGACAAAGGATCACCACAGCGAAACTGGCCTCAGAAGTCGGTGTATCGGAAGCCGCCCTGTACCGTCACTTCCCGAGTAAAGCACGGATGTTCGAAGGCTTAATCGAATTTATCGAAGAGTCGTTATTGTCGCGCATCAATTTAATCATGGATGACGAAAAAGACACCATGAAGCGCTGCCAGCTTGTTTTACAACTCCTGCTGATTTTTGCCGAGCGAAACCCGGGTATTTCCCGCGTACTCAATGGTGATGCGCTGCTCGGAGAAAATGAACGCCTCCGTAGCCGCATTAGTAATTTATTTGCCAAAATAGAAACTCAACTTAAGCAAATTTTGCGGGAAAAGACGCTGCGAGAAGGCAAAGGCTTTAATTTAGATGAGGCAATTTTAGCCAATTTACTGTTAGCCTTTGCCGAAGGCCGAATCGCTCAATTTATACGAAGTGAATTCAAACTCAAACCTACCACACACTTCGATGAACAGTGGCGCTTTATCCAACATCAACTGTTGCAAAGCTAATGATTTTTCAACATAAAGGACGGTAACTATCGTCCTTTATTTTCAATATTCCTTCCTTGTTTCACTTCATCTTTTGTTTTATCCTCGAAAAACATTTTCAGAACAAAAAACACAATGATTTTACAAGGATGTCAGATGAAAATTTTGCCTTTTGTCGTTTTGGCCACCACTTGCTTACCCATGATGCCTATCAACACATTTGCGGTTGAGACCTCGGCAACGAGTGCATTATCACAATCACAATTATTTAGCCGAGGAGATGAATACGCGAACGTAAAAATATCTCCTACTGGCAAATACTTAAGTGCAATTACCAGTGTCGAGGGTAAAAATGTACTCATAGTACTAGATGCTCAAACCAAAAAACTGCTGAATGCGATTCGCTTCCCAAGCAACGCCCAGGTAGGCACCTATGAATGGGCCAATAGCGAGCGCATTGTGCTGGCAAAAGAATACCTTAAGGGCTGGAGCGATGTCCCCCAATACTACGGCGAGTTAATGGCGGTCAACGCCGATGGTTCTCGCCCTAAATATCTATTTGGTTATAACAGCGGCGAGCAGCAAACGGGTTCAAATCTCAGGAAAAATACCGCCATAAATGCCACAGCATTCATACTGGACCCTCTACCGGATGATGAGCGCTATATGCTGGTCAATGCGCTCCCATGGACTGGTGCCCCGGACTTAAGTGAAACACGTCAGGATGTCTACCGCGTTGACCTTTTTAGCGGGGTTCGCAAACGCATAACAGGCTCCCCCATAGGCCGAGCTCGCTTTATGACCGACCATGATGGTGAAGTCCGCTTTGTGGCAGGGGAAGACAGCAAAAACATCACTAAAGTCTTTTACCGCAAAGATAGCGAATGGATAAACACCGATAAACTCAACCTAGGCTTAAGTGATTTTACGCCTATCTCCTTCGCTGATAATAGAAATTCCATCTATGCTGCGGGTCGCGTGGGCACTGAAACCTTAGGTGTATATCGCATCAACCTAGAAACAGGCGAAAAGGCCGAGATCATTCAAGATGAGGTCGTTGATCCCAGCAACTTCTGGATCAACGGCACCAATAAGCAGCTCTACGCCATTGAGTTTGAAAATGGCTATCCAAGCTATGCCTTTGTTGATAACAACGACAACCACGCCAAACTACTCAAGGATTTAATTGCTGCTGTACCGGGACATCAAGTACGAATTGTTAGCGAAACCCGAGATGCTGAAAAACTCGTTGTAGTTGCATTTAACGATCGTAATCCTGGTGATTACTACATATTTGATACGAAAAAACTGAAACTTGAATATCTAGCAGCCGCTAAAAAATGGCTCGACCCAGAGCAAATGGCGGAGGTAAAACCCATCAGTTTCACCAGTCGTGATGGTAAGACAATCAACGGTTATTTGACGCTACCTTTCGGTAAAGAAGCTAAAAATCTGCCCTTAGTTGTCAATCCGCACGGTGGTCCACACGGTATCCGCGACTGGTGGGGATTTGATCCACAAAATCAATTACTCGCTCAAAATGGTATGGCGGTGTTGCAGGTGAACTTCCGTGGTTCTGGCGGTTATGGTGAGAGCTTCGAGCAAGCTGGCTATCAAAAATGGGGGTCAGATATTCAGCACGACATTATAGACGCGACTCAGTACGTCATTGACCAAGGCCTTGCCGATAAAGAACGGGTGTGTATTGCTGGCGGTAGCTTTGGCGGCTATAGCGCACTGCAAAGCGCCATATTAGCGCCCGATATGTTTAAATGCGCGGTTGGGTTTGCTGGTGTGTATGATCTTGAATTAATGTTTGATGAAGGTGACGTGGCCAGAACACGTTCAGGAACAAGCTATCTCAAGGACGTACTTGGCCAAGACAAAGCCACCCTAATAGCCATGTCGCCCTCAGAAAACGTTGCCAAATTAAAAGCGAACCTCTTACTCGTTCACGGTGGTGAAGATGAGCGAGCGCCAATTGAGCAACTCGAATCCCTCGAGAAGGGCCTAAAAGCTCACAATTATCCTTACCAAAAACTAGTAATGGACAATGAAGGGCACGGTTTTTATAACGATGTGCATAGAGCGAAATACTATGAACAAATGCTCAGCTTCCTAAAAACCAATCTAAAACTTTAGGATTTACTCAAACTTGCCGTCACTGCCAGTCTAAACTCGATTGGCAGTGGCTGATTTAAAGCCGATATCCGATAAGGACTATCGGCTTTTTCATGTGGCCCATGATCGTTTTTCGGTATGAATTATCTGCAATTCGCGTTATCCTCCTCCCCCTATTCTTGCCCTAGCGAGAATAACAATAATTTGTATCTGATGCTGAACAGCCCAAGTACCACTCGATGCTCAGCATAGGTTTTCTGTTATAGCCGCTACGACGTAGTGGAGGATAAGATGGCATTAAGTGAAGCAGCAGTAAAAGTACAAGCCGCGTTATTAGAACGTGGGCTTGAAACCCCAATGCTCCCAAGCGTTTACAGCAGTGAAGAACGTAAAGACAAGATTGAACATCATATGAAAGAAATCCTGACATTAATGTCATTGGATCTGTCAGACGATAGCCTTGCCGATACGCCGCGCCGCATTGCTAAAATGTACGTCGATGAAATCTTCTCCGGCTTAGATTATGCTAACTTCCCTAAGATCACGGTTATCGACAATAAGATGGGCTTCGATGAAATGGTGCGAGTGCAAGACATTAGCCTCACCAGCACCTGCGAACACCATTTAGTGACGATCGATGGCACTGCGACAATAGCTTATCTACCACGCAAAAAAATCATTGGTTTATCAAAGATTAATCGTATCGTGCGTTTCTTTGCCCAACGTCCACAAGTGCAAGAGCGTTTGACTCAGCAAGTGTTAGTCGCGCTGCAGACTTTGCTCGAAACTAAAGATGTTGCGGTTAAAATGGATGCTGTGCATTACTGCGTAAAATCCCGTGGTGTGATGGACTCCACCAGTTCAACCACTACCACAGCGCTGGGCGGCATTTTCAAGTCTAACCCTGCGACCCGCGCCGAGTTTTTGCACCAGTCGAAATAAGTGTGTTGAAGCGTGCCTAAATCAATAGCAATCAATACCACTCAACAAAAAAACGCTGCGATTCCTTCTATAGAATCGCAGCGTTTTTTTGTTTTCATACCAACCCAATCAAACCCTTCTCGGTCTAGATAAGGTCATTACTGGCTGATTAACTGATTTCACAAAGTTAGTGATACCCACTTGATCAATACCAGCGGCCAAACGCTAGACTCAAATACCGTATTGTTCGCGGTACTGGCTCACGGCGGCAAGTTGCGCTTCCATTCCAGGCTTTTCTGATAAATAGCTAATGAGGTCGGCAAGTTTAATGATCGCAACAATGCCGCAGCCAAAATCACGCTCAACCTCTTGAATAGCCGATAACTCGCCCTTGCCTTTTTCTTGTCTATCTAAGGCGATCAACACACCGGCTAATTGTGCCTTATGGGCTTCGATGATTTCCATCGACTCACGAATCGCAGTACCGGCAGTGATCACGTCGTCTACCAACATAACGCGGCCTTTCAGCTCGCTTCCGACTAAGCTGCCACCTTCGCCGTGATCTTTTTTCTCTTTGCGGTTAAAGCAGTAAGGGATATCGATATCGTGGTGTTCACACAGGGCAACCGCCGTAGTGGTCGCAATCGGAATGCCTTTGTAAGCTGGGCCAAACAGCAAATCGTAATCAATGCCAGAATCCACCAACGCAGCGGCATAGAAACGGCCTAAACGCGCTAAGTCACGGCCAGTATTGAACAAACCCGCATTGAAGAAATAAGGACTGATACGACCCGATTTAAGGGTAAATTCGCCAAATCGCAACACCTGACGTTCTAAGGCAAATTCAATAAACTCACGTTGATAGGCTTTCACAATATCTCCTTACGGCTTTGTCTTTTATTGGTTTTTATTAGGTAATGTTTTATTGGGCAACATTTAATTCAGTACAGGGCTTGTCTAACACTAGCATCTTGCTGCAGATAAAAAGTTGCAGCTAATAAAAAGCCCCGCACTCTGTAACATGACGGGGCTTTTTCATCACCACACTATTAGTTCAGTGCGGCTTTCTGCACATCTACGATTTCACGAATACTGTTCTTCGCCAATGCCAACAGTTCGAGTAATTCTTCATGGCTGAATGGCTCGCCTTCGGCGGTGCCTTGAATTTCGATGATCTTGCCCGTTTCCGTCATCACCACGTTCATGTCAGTTTCAGCGGCGCTGTCTTCGATATATTCTAGATCGCTGATCGCTTCACCCTTGTAAATACCGACGCTGACTGCAGCGATAAGGAATTTAAGCGGGTTAGATTTAATGATGCCTTTACCGCGTGCCCAGTTCAGCGCATCCACTAAGGCCACACAAGCGCCAGTGATAGAAGCAGTGCGCGTGCCACCGTCAGCTTGGATCACATCACAATCGATCACGATAGTGTTTTCGCCTAGAGCTTTCATATCCACACAAGCGCGCAGAGCACGACCGATAAGACGTTGAATTTCTTGCGTACGGCCAGATTGCTTACCGCGAGCGGCTTCACGATCCATACGGCTATGGGTCGAACGTGGCAACATGCCGTATTCCGCCGTCACCCAGCCTTGACCCTGACCTTTAAGGAAACGTGGCACACCTTCAGTAAAACTGGCGGTACAAAGCACTTTCGTTTCGCCAAATTCCACTAACACAGAACCTTCGGCATGGGCCGTAAACTGGCGAGTGATAGTGATGGGACGAGTTTGTGCTGGCGTTCTGTTACTTGGACGCATGCGAGATTCCTGTATTCTGAGTCATTGACCGATTTTGGCTGCATATTATAAGGGCTTGAGCCTTAGGATGCCATGCTTAGGGTGATTCTCTGGCAAACTCATCTAGGCAAAGTACCCATTAACTTGCGGTCTTATGCTGTATGCCTTTAATCCTAAAGCCATTGACTCTATAATCGCCTCTCATTATGACGATTAAACCATTAGGACAACCCATGATCCAAAGCATGACAGCCTACGCTCGCATCGAGCACAAAGCACAATGGGGCACTGCCTCCTGGGAAATTCGCTCAGTCAATCAACGTTATCTCGAAACTTACCTGCGTTTACCCGAGCAATTCCGCAGCTTCGAACCTGTACTGCGCGACCGCCTACGTAAACGCTTAAGCCGCGGCAAAGTTGAAGTCAATCTGCGCTACGAACTGGCAGACAACAGCAATAACGAGCTGCAATTGAATCAAGCGCTAGCAAAACAACTATTAGGCGCTGCCACTTGGCTCAAGCAAGAAGCGGGACAGGGCGAAGTCAATCTTACCGACATCCTGCGCTGGCCAGGCGTGCTAGCGAGCGGTGAACAAGATATGGATGCCATCGGCGCCGATCTGATGACAGCCTTCGATTCAGCCATAGATCAATTTATCGAAGCCCGCGGCCGCGAAGGCGAAGCCATCAAAGACATGTTATTAAGCCGCTTAGATGGAGTCAGCGAGCAAATCGCCGTCGTACGCGAGCACATGCCTACAGTGATGTTGTATCAACGCGAAAAGCTCACCAACCGACTTGCAGAAATTAAAGGTGAACTGGATCCTGCCCGCATCGAGCAAGAAATGGTGCTTCTGGCTCAGAAACAAGATGTCACCGAAGAAATGGACAGACTCGAAGCCCATGTAGCCGAAGCGCGCCGCATCCTCAAGAAAGGCGGTAGCGAAGGTCGCCGTTTAGATTTTATGATGCAGGAATTTAACCGCGAATCGAACACCCTCGCCTCTAAATCCATCAGCAGTGAGATCACCTCGGCCGCCGTTGAGCTTAAAGTGCTAATCGAGCAAATGCGCGAGCAGATCCAGAACGTGGAATAAGGTTTCAACTTGTTCTAGCAGGTTATAAATAACCAATAAAACCCAGCACTTGCTGGGTTTTATGTTTTTACAGGTTCGTAATTGTTTGCTATTGTTATGTCAAAAGTGGTTACTAGAGTGGTTACTAAACCAAGCTAGTAACCACTTAAAGTTAACTCAGTAACCATTTAGAGCCTAAAACAATGAATGATAAGCAAATAAAGGCATTTATTCGCAGTAAAGAGGTAGGGAGAAAGGCTGTTAGTGATGGACTTTACATTAGAGTACAGACGGCAGGCATAGCCAGCTGGGAAATAAGATATTCAGTCAATGGCAAAAGGCGTTTTATGACTTTAGAGGGAGGCCAGTATCCTCACATGTCACTTGCTGATGCTAGAGCAACCGCCGCAATTGCTAGACAGTCTATCATTAAAGGATCTGATCCTTTAGCTGAAAGAGCAAAACTCAGTGAAGAAAAAATTCATACTGTTGATGATCTATTCGATGACTGGTTTGTAGATGCCAAAAAACAGCTTAAACACAGCGAGATCCCACTAAGAATCTATACAAAAGAAGTCAAACCATATATTGGTCGATTACAAATTAAAGATGTAACGCCCCTTGATATCAGAAACATAATTCAAAAGGTCGCTCATAGTAATCGTCCCTGTATCGCTAACGACACCCTACTTCATTGCAAAAAGCTTTTTGCTCATGCTTGTAAGCTTGGCTTAAAAGATGGCAATCCAGCGAGCCACTTTAAACCTGCTGATGCTGGTGGGGCTGAAAAAAGTCGGGAAAGAGCTCTGTCTGTTAAAGAACTAGAATTTTTTTTTGATGTAGCCAGAAAAAATATAAGCAGTTTTGGGAGAGATAATTACTTAGCAGCAGCTTTATTAGTTTCATTGGGGATTCGAAAAGGTGAGCTTTTCAAACTCACTTGGCGTGAGGTCAACCTAAATTTAAAGATCTGGAAATTACCACAACCAAGGACAAAAAGCTCAGTAGCAATATCAATCCCACTTCCAGATACGGTTGTATCATGGTTCGAAGAGCTGAAGATCAGGGGTTGTGGTTCAGAGTATGTTTTCCCTAATCGCAAAACTAGCAAGAATCCTCACGTATCAGGCGATACGCTCAATAGAGCAATTGCAGCTCTTTTCGGACAGGATTCGAGCAAAACGAAAAAACCACTCAATAGGATGGGAGACATCCCCTATTTTACGATTCACGATTTCAGAAGAACTTGCCGAAGTTTACTCGCAGAGCAAGGAGTACCATCTCATATTGCTGAAAGATGTCTCAACCATAAGATAAAAGGCGTTGAAGGTATTTACGACCGATATGACTACTTTGATGAACGTCTAAACGCACTTAACTTAGTTGCGAATCTTATAGACCCAATAGTTAATGGTAATTAAATGAAATCAGCTATGTACTTTAACTATCTAGTTCAGCTAGATAACTATGCTCCGTCAAACGAGCACATTGATATACAACACGATACCGCTCTCAACATGCTGAATAGTCTCAAAAAAGAGATATCACGAATAAATGAGCTACAGCCTGAGTTAAATCATTACCACGTAGGGGATGAGATTCCCACAGAATGGAGTAACTTACTAAAAATTTTCACAAAATTTCAGAAAGCGGTAACAGATAGAATCACATTACAAAGTCGAGTTGGGGAGTTAATTAAACATCGGCAGGAAGATTCTTCAGAGTATGGACAATGTCTAGCTCATCTACATCACTTGCAGCCGCATCTGGAAAACCTGATTGCATCAGTATTTTTATGCATAGGCCAGCATAATACAGCAATGACACAAAAATTTATGTTCGAAACTGGGGTGAACAAAATCCAATCAGAGCAGCTAAAAACAATGGCGAGCTATTACAACAAATACAATCATGCCATGAGCATTCTTATCGAAATACTTAAAGATTTCTATAGTTCAAAGCATAACCACCCTTACCCACTAAATACAATACTTCAATGGGTGGACGAACATTGCATAAAACTGGGAATAGCATTTCCAAAAGACAGGAAAGCAGCATTGTTCATGGATGTGGTTAACAATACTCTTCCACCAGAAGCAGGCCGAATGAAAGGAGCGCCTAAACAAGAGTTTAGAAAACTGCCTGAAGCTCAAATGGCAAAATACCATTCGTTATTTACGTAAAACTGGTTAAAAAATAAATAGCGGCCGCCAGGCCGCCTATCTATTAGGTCACTATTTAATAAAGAATAATCATCCCATCAACAAAGGCGAACAGCCTAAATCAATATGATCGGAGATGATGCATGCATCAAACAAAATGTCACTCACAAGACCGCATCGTTCGTGAAGCGGAACGCAAATCAATCACCTCAATTTCACGTACTACTGCATGGTCACTTGAGCGTAGAGGCCTTTTCCCTAAACGCAGGCAGCTCTATCCACAGAGTACTTCTGTTGGCTGGCTTTTATCAGAGCTAACTGAGTGGGTCGCTTCTCGTCAAACAGTTAATGGCGGTGGAAAGTGCTAATGCAGAACCCAAACGACGATCACTTAGCGCTATTTATTGATGAGTATCGGATAGTCAAAAAACCTGAAATCCAGCGACTACTCGGCATCAGTCGGTCAACTTTAGGACGAAGAATTAAATCAGGGAGGTTTCCCAAACCGTCATTGATTGAGAATGGTCGCTCATGCTGGCTGTTCAAAAATGTGCGCGAATGGCTGTTGAAGTAAGTATGTTGTCTACCTACGGGATTAAAGCAGGCTTAGCCTGCTTTTTTACCAAACGAGATGACACAGTTTGACCCACTATTCGCGCTAATCAAAACTGACTAAAAAGCCTTAAAACCCCTTAGGGCTGCAAGAAACACCATAGATCAAACACGATAAAACGGCGGATATTAAATAATATATGGTCGCCTATTATTGGGATGTCAAAAATAGAAGGCAAAGCTATGTTCTGTATCAGTAAGCATAATTCAACATTAATGGCGTATAAGAATCATGCGTACCATGTCTATAAACCTAAATCTCAAGGGCTTAAGCCACAGCTGGTGAACAAAATCATCTCAAGTTGTGAAACGATGCTAAGTCACTACAGCAAAGTGATGGTTGTCAGAATTGATCTACATCCACACCAGTTTTCTGCTGATAATAATCAAATTTCTCAGTTCCTTGATCTGCAGGTCGAAAAGCTATCAAAGCAATACAAATGCAAAGTGCAATACCTTTGTGCAAGAGAGCGACATCATTCAGAAATACAACACTATCATGTTGCACTCATGCTTAGCGGACACAAGATCCATTATCCACACAAGCTGTTAAATCAGCTTAAATCACAATGGGAGCGTACTGGTGGAACAGCTTCACTAGTTGATAGCCCTTTCAACATTATGCGCCGTGGAAATAAGCCATCACTCAAGAATGCCATTTACCGCCTCAGTTACTTTGCGAAAGCATTTACAAAGGAGCTCAATATCAAAGCGCGCACGTTTCTCAGCAATAAAGTCCAGCCATCAGCAACATTTGATGACACCAAAGACATTCTCTTGGTTAACCCTTTGATCACCTTTGAAATAAATCAGCGCAAGAAGAAGCTAGAAAACACTGATAGCACAGTAAAGGCTATCAATAACAGAAGGTGGACAACATTTACTTGGTTTAACGAGCTAAGCCATGCCCAGCAACTCAAAGAATCCATTAGCTCGAGAACATCAAGTTTACATCACATAGTGGATCAGCTTTTGAGTGGATCACAGATTCAGCACCCTATGAACCGATAAAGGTTCATGATCCATTTACGGAAGATGATCCACCAGCAGATTTGCTTAAAACAAACTAAAACGCACAAAAACCAACAGCTCACTGCTGTCAGAGGTATTTGACGATGTTATCCCAGCGCGTATTTGTTTGAAATGCAAAACAAAGCCCATGAACCGAAGCAGATCCAACAGTTGTAGATCCACTTTTGTTGATCCAAAGAGAAAATATTAATGAGTAAATTTAATTTAGAAACGCTTCCCCGCTGCGGAGCAAAGACCCGCAGTGGCAACCCATGCCAGCGTTATGGCAACAAAACTAATGGGCGCTGCAAATTGCATGGTGGGCGCTCTACAGGTGCAAAAACTAAGGAAGGAAAGTTGGCGGTACGAGTTAACGCATTACTTAATCCCTTCATGTGGCATTTTAATAAACGGTTCAATCTTGAAATAAAACAGGCATATATAGCAAACGCCTTAAGTGCTTACCTACGTTTAATTGAGCTAACTAAACTCCAGGCTCGTGGATTAGATGAGATCACAGAGATAGTCAGTCAATACAGATTTGAATTAGAAACCACAAAATATTACATTGCTGAATTTGATGGTTCTGAGGCGCTGCTCATTATCCAGTCCGCGCTGGATCATTATTATAAGGATACGGCGGCTGAGCACCTTAAATTCCACATCTACTCAGCAGTCTTCCCAACCCCTTATTTCAATCGATTAAGCGGCTCTAATGCAGAAATAACACATGAAATGAGGGTGTTTTCTAAAACCGAACGCAAAAAAGGGTTTGGTTACGTTGGCCGCATACCTACTGACCCCATACACAAAGCACTAAAAAGGCAGCTAAAGAAATCCAAAGCTGCCCATCAGATATAATCTAGTCGCTCAATCTAGGACAAGTTGGCACCCACTTTTGCGGTGCCTGACTTAATTTGAACCAACAGCTTTATTCAAGTTTCTTTTTCAGATAATGGAGGTAATGTTTAGTTGAGTAAATTAGCGTGAGGATACTCGATACTGAACACTCAACTTACTCGCGTAAACCTTTGAAATGAGCTAGAACACCTTATATTTACTAAAGCTTTATATAAGGAATAAACCCCTAAATATTATCCAAAGTCAAATTTCACATCTGCAACCACAGTCCGACTAAGCTTATTTTCAAAACACTGTTCTTGGAATAAAGTTGATTTCTGACACTTTAAGTGGTCAATACTATCGTAACAGTGCATGCCCCCCTGTTGCAGCTCAGATGACAACGTACCAGATGACCAATCCTCCATATTGCCTACAACAAAGAGATGATGCTTTGCTCTTGTCACTGCAACATTTAGCAAATTTGGCTTACTATTGACCCAGCTTATCCCCCCTTCTTTAATTCTAACTTTTGATGCGGCAGTGCACACGATAACCGTAGATGCCTCTTTTCCCTGAAATGTATGTACGGTACCTATGTTGTCTTCAGCGAACTGCTCAATATTTTGTTCTTGCTTTGCTATGCCAAAAGCCTCTCGCATCCATTCGTGATTTTCTGGAGATTCAGCCCTTTGCTTCCACAGCTTTTTGAGCTCCCGCCTCATCACAGAGAAAGGTGTGATTATATAAATACCACCTTCAACCATGTCTGGTTGCTCTTCTACCAAATACTTAACTAGTTCAAATGCTGTATTTGCCTCCATTTCGTTTGCATACCCTTGCTTTCGAATATCTGATGGAAGCTCGGCAACATGTATCCAGCCACTTTGTATAGCCCGCCACTCAAAGGGTTGACTCGCAAGTACCATGCGATTGTCATAGGCAATCTTATTGGCCACTGAAAACATCGGTTCGTTACAGCGCCTATGAACGAGCAAGGGGATACCAACCTTACGCTCACCAATCTTAGCCATGAAATGGCTAGCATTATCAGCTACTGATTGCGCAGAGCTAGCACTTACCAGATAGTCATCTCCCCAATGATGTTCCCCATCTTTGCTCGAGATTGGAAGGAAATCAGATGCTATAGCTAAATCTATTGAAGGTGGCATTGTAACAACGGGTTCGAGTTGAATTGGATCGCCGACAAAAATTGCCTGCCGGCTCCGCTGGAGCAAGCCAGCGACATGATAGTTAACAGCCTGACCGGCCTCATCAATCATCGCAAGACCGAAACATCCCGGCCTTTGCATTAGCTTAAATTGGCTCTCAACGGATGAAAGCGAAGTACTCACAACAGGGAAGAATAAAAACAATAATGACCATAGCTGCTGATGTTCAGGATTAGTTTCCTTCGTTTCCAAATGTCCATCAATCAGTTGTTCAAGTTGATCCCAGTGTTTAGAAAACTGACTTGCAGCATTCTCCAAAATAGCTTCATTTAAGGATAATGCCTTGATGAATAGTTCACTGCGACATTGGTTTAAAACTTTGCTCCCCAAAGGTGAGCTTAACTGCAGGCGTTTCTCTGCTTCATCTATCGACTCATGACTCCCCTTCAAATACGCTTTAGGGCCAATTAGATGTGTATGCGGGTCAAGCAGCCATTCAGAGTCAATACCGCGGTCTAACTTTCCAATCTTCGCATAAGCAAGATCAAAGGCTTTTTCAGCCTCTTTCAGCTTAATTTGTAAATGCCCTTGGTATAACTTTTTACCAAACCATTGTCTCTTGAATGCCTCAATAGCCTCTAACGCTAACGACCATTGAGCCTCGTTTATATCACTCCAACTTGATGAAAACTGTTCAGCCGTTAATTCTCCAAGCTCAACCTTGGATAATGCAGACGTAAAGGGCTCAAAAAACTTACTGTACTTATGGTTGGCTGGACATTTCTTAATGTCATTTGTCAACGAATAAAGCCTTCCATTGTCACGCAAGATATTTACGAAACGTAAAAAAATGCCACTAGCCTCCACCTTACCTTGCTTCTTCATCGAGTTGACCAAGCCGTTAAGTTGAAAGTAATCGCTGACATTGTGCATATGTTCACGTAACGTCTTCAACAGAGGCTTAAAAGCCTTGCGGTTGGATGAATTACCTAAGACCGCACAGAACAATCCCCAGTCTCCCTTAGAAGCCAATTCCCTAAAGTGCCGTGTGCTGCCAGCAAAGTCATTAGGCAATTTAGCAAGTGAGGGTAACTCTTTAGAGATGTTTTCTACGGCCTTATTGTTACTGGACGCTACGACCATACTGTACTGCATTACAGCCTTAGTCACTTCTTCATTCGACACCCAGCCTTCATCTTTGCTCAGCTCCTTAAGCCTTAAGGTACGTGCAACAAATTTATCAGCAATAATGTCTTTTAATAACGTTGTTTTACCTGTACCAGGAGGGCCATTCACCGCCACTACAGGATTATCTTTAACTTTTCTGGCGACATTAACAGCTACAGTTTGCAATAAGCAGAGACCATATTGAGGCTTTTCTGGCCAACGACCATAGATCAATCCATTGGTTAATGGCCAAAAAAATTCTCCCTGATTAACTGCGTTCCCGATTTCAATTTGTTCTTCCTTTCCAAGCAAATATGCTTGCAATGGCTCTGACAGCCCTTGGGTCCCATCTTTCTCCACCCGAGCAATGATCCTCTCAAGATCATCCACAAAGAAAGGCCCCAACTGTTGACTCTCACTACCATCAGGGTAATAGCAAAAACGCCATCGGAAAGTCACACCACCATCACCCAACCTAGCGGGTTGATCTAACTTATCATCTTGGAAGCCACTTTCGATGGGTTGGCACTGCTGCAACATGTATTCTCGAGCTTGATCATCCGGCCAGAATTGCCCTGCAAGCTCCCGATTTATAGTAATAATCCTCCGCTGCAACTCTTCTGTATCAAGTGGAGTATCTTCATCATTCTGAGCTAGGCCTGTATGCAGCATGCTCTCGATGTTTTCCATCCTTGCCTTAACCCAGTCAGAAAGACTCATATTAGCTGCCGCTGACGGTCGGCATCGGCGATACAGAGTACGAATAGTTGCAAGATTTATAATTAAATCCTGATCTTCTTCAGAGCGAGACCAAACGATAGAGTTACTCACTTCATCCCAACGTGGAATCATGGCTTGCGCTACAAGGTAGGTTCGAGGAATTTTATAGTTAGGATGCCTTTCATCATTTTTTGCGATATATCCAGCCCGATGACACTGAAACATCACAAGCAGCCGACTATCCTTGGTTATCTTTAGCTTTCCTGACTCATACTTTTGACCAGCTTCCTGCCCCCAGTTTTCAGCAAACTTATCTGCAGGAACACTAAGGAGCTTATTTTTGTCAAAAATTGGGCAATGTGGGAGATCGAATAACTCCATATCAAGCCAATAGTTAAGAATACGCTGGCAACGATCTGCATTAGCGCGTTTAACCTCGATATCTTTAGAAGAGCTTGACCTGATCTGATGTGGAAGGGACGTACCCTCTGGCGTATTATTGTTTAACTCATTTTTTCTACAAAATAGAGCATCGAGTACCGATTTAAATAACTTTTTCATTCTGAGATGTCCTTCCGATCTAATTCACCTAGTTACATCAGATCACATTGAAATTTCACTGGTTCAAATTTTTACCAGTTGAACTCACGTTCCATATCTTGCTCATTTTTTACATTTAGCTTCCATTCAATCAATGACCATAAATCACACAAAAAATTGGGAGGCTGTCGAACCAAAAACTCATAAAATCTATGCCACCCCAAACGCCATTAACACCTTTTAATCCATTGGTATTGAATTTGAGTAACGCTCCAATTAAGCGCAGAAAGCTACAAAACTTCTAGGGCGTAAATCTGATGAAACACACTCACAAAAATTTATATTTATATGCTTGGCATACCCTTTGCGCTATTTAATAAACCTCTTTTTAGATATCAATCTAAATAGCTATTTCAGCTGGGCCGTTGAGAAATCGACTATTGCTGATTGTCATTTTATAGGCATCACCGCTAGGCATTGTGAGCAATGTATTTAGAAAAAAAGGCGACAGAGGTACGGACAAAGCTACTTTCTGCCATGACTTCTATCGTAAGAGAGCAATTGAAACGGCCTGCGAACACTGCCTTAGCAATATCGAAAGCTGGCTCATATTGTGCTGAGGTTATTACTGCCATTTGTCCTCCTTGATATCCAAATGACTTTCAAAGCGAGCAATGTACATTTCATCAGAAAACCTAAAAATCTCTAACATTTAAGAGTAAAACTTTTGAGGAATGACAAGAGTAATAAGCAATAAACACTCAATTAGTCCAAGTTCAATATGTCTTTGACTTCCGCAAGGTCTCTATGCACTCGCAAGTAAACTACTGCAGCGCGCGATAGTTTTTCAGTATCTCTTACCATACGTCTCAACTTAGCTTTGGCGTCTTGAACTTCGTTATTCTCTCTTAATTTTCTAACTTGTTTGTCTACTTCTAAGCGTATTTTATTCCTCGCTCTCGCTATTCTGATTTCATTAAGATGAAATATCTCAATAGAGTTTTCGACCTTTGCTTGTTGCTCTGCTGTTGCTGCAGGCTTAGCGATTGGTAGACCATCATTATCAAACCAAAGTAGCTTTTCATCATCTGGATTGAAAGGATCGAGAAAGTTGGGACGTTCATTTCTAAGCTTAGCTTGATCAGCCGGTGTAAAGGCTCTTTCATCAGGGTTTTCAAGCGGGAAACGACAAGCTTTACCGCCTTCTGTTTCATCAAAAACTCTACGGCTATTGCAGAATGTGCATGCGCATCGATAGTTTTGCCAATCGAATGCTAACCACCAATAGCCATCATGCAGTTTGTCCTCTTCGACCTTATTCTTTGGTCTGAAATGATCAACAGGCATATCCGACCGGATCTCTTCCGCTTCACAATACCAACATTTGTGTTTCAAAGATGCTGGTAGCAACTCATAGAAGTCACGCCAAACTCTTGAAGACCCCACTCTATTTAATATCGCTTTCCTTGCATCTTCGTCTGTAGCGGCAATTAGCTGAGCTTTTGCTTGTTCAGCTGCATCTCGCCACGCCTGAGTTAAGCATTCTTCAATTTCGTCCTTACATATCCAGCGCATTATGAACACACCTTATTTTTCTCATGATACTTTTTACGAAGGAACTCAAGATAATCCGGGTCATCAGTGGCCAGATTGAAACCCAATTTTTCTAGTTCAGAATTGAGCCTTGCGAGGTATTGCTCCTCATCCTCAGGTTTAAAGCCCTGCTGGCGAACAATTTTGTCTTTAGATAATGTTTCTTTTGCAGCAAGTGCGTTTCTTGCTGAGAGCTTTTGATTAGTATCATCATCGAGCGTTGTCTTAAGGCCAAACATATCACTACGTAAAATTAGATTTATCCCCATTCCTCTAGGGTTTTCATCTGGCATATTTGCAGTTACTTGCTGCTCATTATCGCGTCTCATGACCTGCACTTGCTCTTTTTTCAGCTCAGCAATGGCAAGTGGGTGATGAGTCACCATTAGTAAATGGCTAGTTTCGTGATTAGGAACAAACTCACGCAAAAACTTAAGGTACTTTACTGCCCATGATGGATTGAGGTGGGTATCGGGCTCGTCGAGCAAGAATAATGAGTCTTTTCCGCCAGTAAACTTGAGTAAGCCTAATACCGTAAGTAACTGCTGTTCACCTTCACTGAGCTCACGAAATGTGAGTGGTTCTTTACTACTGATAACTTTAACTCGAATACTGACTTCTGAAATAATTTCAGACAGTAAAGTACTTTCTAGCATTTTAAACAGTTCGTCAGCGCTGAGATCTGTAGCAAAATCGCGCAATGCATTTACATCTGGCAAAAAAAGATGGAAAAACTCGTTTCGAATATTGCTGCCGGTTAATGACATATCCTCTTGACGAGTCACTTTTACTGGAGATAACGTAAATTTAATCAGCTCATCCAAAAAACGGCGCACTACGCCACGAGCCCCCCAAAATAGCTCGCCTTTTTCCTTCGCCCAGCCGGGCTGGCGCATCACAAAGTGTATACAGTCTAAACCTTCAATACCCAAATGCTCACGTAAAAACGCCTTTTCCGCGCTATCTTTTTCAGACAAGAAAAAGGCTAATAACACAAATTGACTGTGGTGAGGCTTGGCATAAAACAGAGGTCGAATATCACCTTTTAAATCCAGCTCATCTTTGAGCAAACGCCGGTAAAAGTCGGTGCGGTGCTTCTTAAAGTGGTTTTCTAAACGGTCACTGGGGCCTGAATAATAAGCAAATACATAGTTAGGCAGGTAAGCCGCATTCCCTTCTCTATCACGTTTAACTTTTGAAAAAGGTATGATTTTTCCAACAGCTGCTTCAGAGAACATGTCCGCTGGTGCAGCGTCATTTAATAAATCACGAACACTCACTTCGTATTGCTTTGCCAAGGTGCCACGAGACGGATCTGCATCTATGGTGATTTCCATCCAGCGGTCACTGGGTTGATTAGATTTATGTGGCTCACCCAATCGATAATTCAATAAATATGAAAATGGCGGGGATTCGCCTAAATCTAAGTTGCGGAATATGGAAACTAAGGCTTCCAGCACGTTAGATTTACCAGAACCATTACTACCAACCACTACGGTCATCAGATGGTCTTCATCAAAGTCCACCTTCACGTTTTCAAGGTTTTTAAAACGCGAACGTATATGCAGCTTATCAACTTTCATGGTTCATCCTTAACCTTGTGTTTTATTCATGAGTAGTGACCTCTACCGAGGTAAACCAATCCTGTCCATCGTCACCACGTTTTACTTTAACAATCGATTTATCCACTGTCAGGGCGTCACGAATATCTAGAAAGAACCGCTCGAGCTGATCGGTGTTACTGTCACTAGGGTAACCAGCTGCGGCTAACAATTGCTGGCCGCTGAGTGGTTTACCGGCTTCTTTTAAGGCTTCAACGACTTTAATTATTTGTTTACTCATACTGCTACCTATCTTTTTTTTTATCGCAGTGCGTTTAGGGTTAGGCTGCGTTTTAATGTCTTCACGTTCAGCCTTGATGTGTTTAAGCAAGGCCTCGGCGCTGCTTTCACCGGATATGAGTTCAGGATTAGCTGCGCGCCAATCGCCAGTGAGTTCGCCTCTGAAGGCTTTAGCGAGTATCGACTGAGTGAGATTATTAACCCGAGTTTGCGCTGCATTAACTTGGGCTTCGACTTTGTCGGCGAAAACGAATAACTCTTCGACACTACGGACGATTTCGGTTTGTTCTTCCAGGGGAGGGAATTCTATGTTTATTTTTTTTAGTAAAGCTGCCTTGATTCCTTTAACCGTTGAGCCAGTTGCATGTTCATCCAGAGTTTTCTGAAATACTGATGCTTGCATGTAAATTGAAACAAAATATGAGTTTATCTTTTCTTTAAACTGCAAACAAATTGCTCTCTGTGCAAGGGCAAATTTCTCTTCTATGTCAATATTTGCGACGTACCCCATTGGTGCTTCAGTAGTTATTAGCACATCACCATAGTTAGGAATTCCTCGAGTCATCCAAGAGTGATAATCTTCATTTGCAATAAATTCTCTTGGCTCTCTTGAAATGAAGCCTTGTCTAATATTTTTTGCCGTGATCAGAGGAATCCCCGAGGCTGTTTTGGTCGGTGTTTTACCTCTGTAATCAATAAACTTTGCTAACTTCCCAAGCTCTTCTGACATAACTTTAAAATCATTCCCCCCACGCCACTCTTCTGTCAGTTTGCCACTGACTGCAGCTGCCAAGAGCGATTGGCGGAATGATTTTAAAATAGCAGGGATGGCGTCGAGGCGGGCTTTAGTGCTTTCCACCTGCGCCAGCAGCTCATCCAGCTTGTCGGCAATGACCTTCTGCTCGGCTAATGGGGGTAGTTTAATGGCTTGTTCATATGCATCTTCACGATTAAGTCCTGGAATAGCAGTCGAGCGATTAAGCGAAGTAAGAGGTAAATCTTTTAGTTGGTAAAACCAGTACATCAAAGGCTGATCGTAAAACTCATCAACAAAATAAGTCGTATCTATTGGTGAAAACGGTCCACTAGCTAGTGTAACTTCGCCAAATGATCCTTTTCGACCAACAACAATACCTGGCGTATTTACCAAAGGAGTTGAGTGTCTGCCAACTATTCCGTTTGAGCCATATACTGGAGCACCCACCCCATCTCTAGTTTTTGCTGGTAATGATTTACCATATTTTAATTCAATAATTTTACCTAGGTTAGTAAAAACCCAACCTTCAGGGATCACTTGGCTCATCCTTTCACCCCACCAGCCAAAGACGCAACCAAAGCCTCTAAATCAGCCAAAGCGCCTTTCAGCTCACTAATGGCTTCACCTGCAAGCTCTTCTGGTGAACCTAAATCGGCGGCATCAACGCTATTAGCATCTTTGAGCCATGAAATATCCAGTGAGTCACCTTTGCTATCACGGATAAATTCACGACTGAATACCCGCCAACGGCTCTTTTCTAAGGGCCGCTCAAGGCTGTCGGCTATTCGCTGCGCTTGCGCGCTTGTATCGATGACAGTGGTGTCGACTTCAGCCTCTTCCGCATTAAATGACCACTCACCTTCTTTACGCTCAGCGAGTGGCACATGACACACAGTTTCAAACGGGGTTAAGTGTTGCTCACCAAAGGGGGTGCGTTTACCAAAATTAGGCATGTTGGTACGTAAGTCATACACCCAAGTATGGGTGGTGCAGTTTTCCTCTTGTAACTTGTCTTTGGCACTGCCTTTAGTGAAAAACAAGACGTTGGTTTTCACGCCTGCGGCGTAGAAGATGCCTGTCGGCAAACGCAAGATAGTGTGTAGGTTACACTTGTTCATTAAGTCACGACGCACATCAGTACCGACGCCCGCTTCAAATAACACGTTATCTGGCAATACCACGGCGGCGCGGCCACCAGGCTTTAGGTTGCGGTAGATGTGCTGTAAAAACGCCAGCTGTTTGTTGCTGGTGGGATAGGTTAAGTCGTCACGGGTGATGGAAGCATCACCGCCCTTGCTGGTGCCAAAAGGCGGGTTAGCCAAGATAATATCAGCCTTGGGTAAACTCATGCCGACTTGGCCCAAAGAATTGCCTAAATGCACTACGCCTTCGTCGTCACCTTCCATGCCATGGAGTAAACAGTTCATCAACGCTAAACGGCGGGTGGAGGGCACTAGCTCAACGCCAATGAACGCCTTGTTCCGCAGGTGTTCAATTTCTTTTAGGGTGAGATCATCATAATTGTCGGCATTTTTGATAAATTCATGGGCAGCAATCAAAAAGCCTGCTGTGCCCGCTGCAGGATCTTGAATCACTTCGCTCGCTTGTGGGTTAATGACCCGCACCATAGAGTCGATTAACGCACGGGGAGTAAAATATTGGCCTGCGCCGGATTTAGTCTCGTTGGCGTTTTTTTCTAATAAGCCTTCGTATAAGTCACCTAAACCGTCTTTTTGGGCGCTGAACCAGTCAATCGAATCCAGTGATTTTATCAGCTGCTTTAAATGGCGTGGCTCACGCAGGCGGGTTTGGGCATCGGCATAAATGGCTAAAATCAGCGGATCGGCGTGTAGGGTATTGCCTTCGCTGTCTTTGCCCGTCGATAGGGTGAGTAAAATGCGTTTGTAATCATCTAGTAGGTTGAGGCCATCTTTATCGTTTAAGTCGGTCCAACGGCAGCCGGTTGGCAAGGTGTGTTTATTGAGTAACCCTGCCTCGGTATTTTCGTGCACCATTTTGATAAACAGTAATAGCACCAGTTCGGTAACGTAATCGGAATAGTTAATGCCGTCGTCGCGCAGTACATCACACAGGTTCCACAGTTTTTGGACGATATCGCTGTTGCTGCTTGTTATGCTCATTGGATTCTCAATTTTGTAATTTGGCTAATGATTGATGCATTAGGCTTAGGTATTTGGTTTATAGATAGGTTCAGGCTTATTGGCTGCTATGACCTATCGTTTAATGACCCTGTTTACAGTGTATAACGGCTGAACTGGTTACTATCTTTGGTCATCAAAGTGACAAATTTAGGGTGGACAAAGAGCTTCTCTTTACCCGATTGCACCTCTTCAAGCACGCCTATGTCGCATAACTGCTTTAAGTAAACGGAAGCGGTTTGACGTTTGGCTAAGCCACTTTCAACGAGGTTTTGAATACGGCAATATGGTTGCTCAAAAATCACTTGTACCAACTCATTGCTGTAAATTTTGGGTAGCTGCTGACGTACATATTCTGTGGTATGTGCTATTAATTCACGCGCTGCGGCAATTTTGTGGGTGGTCCATTTAGCCGTTTGCTCGACCGCGTTAAGGATAAAGATGATCCACGGTTGCCACTCTTGCTGAGTCGTCACGTTAAGCAATAAACGGTAATAGTCTTGCTTATGCGCGACGATATAGCGGCTCAGATACAAGATAGGTGCGCTAAGCAGTTGTTGGTCGATAAGGTAGAGAATATTGAGCACACGGCCTGTACGGCCATTACCATCGATAAAAGGATGGATAGCTTCAAACTGGTAATGGGCCATGGCCATTTTAATCAGTGGATCAACATCATCTTGATTATGCAAAAAGGCTTCCCAGTTACTGAGTAAGTCACGAATGACACTCTCGCCTGCTGGTGGCGTATAAATAACCTCACCTGTGGCCTGATTCGTTAAGCTAGTACCAGGCACTTTACGCACGTCCATCTGCACGGACTTAATAGTGCTGCAAATTTCTAATGCGGTAGTGACACACAGGGGGCGGTTGGTTAGCTGAGTAAAGCCTTGATAAAGCGCAGTGCGATAACGCAACGCCTCTTTGGTCATAGGGTCGGCTTGACTGTCTTCTTGAGCATATTGAAACAGCTTGTCGGTGGTGGTAACGATATTTTCAATCTCGCTACTGCCTTGGGCTTCGAGCAGGGGCAATAAATTAATCAATAAGCCTTGATTGGGCAGTAGTTCACCCGCTTGCTTTAGCTCTGCAAGGGCCGCGCGGGCAGGAATACAGGCTTTGAGTATAGGTAAGGTTTCGGCCAACTCCGCGAGTGCGCTATCTAGCGGTAGTGGCGGTAAATGGTTGTATGCTTGTTCAGCTTGCCATTCCATGTTTAAAAAACCTTCTTTTATCGACATAAATAGAAATTGCGGTGAGCTTATGTCGATTCAATCGACATGTAAAGAAAACATGTTTACAAAACTTAGTTTAATCGACATGTTTTGGTTGTTTTTGGGACTCATGTCGATAGCATCAACATCAAAGGAGTGTTAGGGTTGCCGTTTTGTGTTCAGTGACATGTAGAGAAATACTTATTTCTACAAGTCACTCATATTATTGGATGTCTATTCGTCTTTTAGCCCAATCTTGGTAATGCTTATCCCAAGAGCGAGAATTCTTTTGAACTTCCAAAGATGGACGTAATTTTTCAGGTACGTAGTGCCCATCATAAAATCGACCACACAATCGACAAGCAATGTCCATCAAATCTCTCATCTCATCACTAGGAGAGGGGAGCGATTGTCGGCCTCTGTGTAAGCCCAACACTCGATCTATTCCACCAGCAACTGCACAAGGATAATAACCTTGCGGAGTGAGCCCCATACCGCAGCTGCTTGCTATATCGCACCCGTTGCTATAATCGGCAAATTTGTATAAAACACTGTCCTGCGGAGCCATATTGAATGGCCCAAAACTCGGCTGAACATTACCGGTTTTATATGAGTTTTCAACCCATATACCTTCTGGTAGGTTTTCTAGCGCGGCATTGACCTTTCGACCATAACCGTTTGTGACCAACTCAATAACCGTGTCAGGATGATGGGTTTTCAGAACTAATAGTTGTTCAATTATGGATTGAAACTCTGGGTGTAAAGTCGGCTCGCCACCTAAGATTCTAATGCGTTTCCATGGTGTTTTTCGTTGTAATGACTGCTCAACAAAATTAACTATCTGGCTTAAATTTATATGAGTATTATCAGGTGCTTGGGCGGAGGAACGATTGCAGTTATTACATTTTAAGTTACATTGATATGTAATATCGATTTCAATTAACTCATGCGAGGTATGATATTGCCCTCCCAGCATCATTGTGGAAAGCTTTTGAACCCTCACCCAACGTAGTATTTTTTTCACTGCAAACTTCGCGCGAACCAATGCGATATACTTAGTTGGGTAATCTTTCGGGTATCGAAAAGTTGTTTGATTGCTCTTTTGTAAATTCCAAATTTTCACGATGTACTTTAGCTCCTTGCTTGTATCTCATACTATGCGAGTTACGTAAATTGAAACTCGCTATTGATCATGCCCAACAGAAATGACAACCAACCATCAATGCCTTGGCAACTCATTGGAAATGGGCCTAATAATGACACTTTTCATACGTCGTCATTACAATTTCATACTAACGTAGTGGTGTTTAACCATGGCTTTGAAGAGCTGACCACCGCAAGTCGCATTTATAATGCAATGCTAGCGAAATCCGATTCTCCTCGTTGTATAAATGGCATTCTGGCAACCAAATCATTTTCAATGCAATTAGCACAAAGCTATCTAGAGTTAAGTTCTGCTTTGAAGCAAATAGCATCGGTTGGACTAACTACACTGCATGCGCTCACTCAGACATCAGAAGAATATATTAATGTCATTGGTATGACATTACTTCCGTCGTTAGTGAAAACAACCTGTTGGGCACCTAATCAAGTTGTCCCAAGCCATTACCATAATTGGCTAGGTGAACGTCGCATTGCCCTTAATCTATGCCAACAGTTTCCCATTACATGGCCAGACTTAACGCTTAAATCGAATCCTATAGGGCATGATTGGATTGCAAATCCTGATCGCTTATTACTCGAATTACAGCAACAGCCTGCCAATACCAAAGCACTTGTTCGGCTATCAACTATCTCTGCAAAATGCTGGTTAGAGCACCTCTCCATAGACACATTGACTGCACTTGAGCCCTTATTCCATTTAGATCGTAAATCACATCGTTCCAAAAACTGGTGGCTATTCAACCATGAAGCATCTTTCGAAATCGCTCGGATTCAATATACTCTTGCATGGTGTCAACAATCCCTTTTGCTAAGTACCTAAGGGCGCTTTCGCAAAGATCTCTTCGAGTAGTTTGACTTGCTCGACCTTCAATGCTTTGGGGTATTCGCCTCGCTGGTGAAAGTATGTATAGCCCTGGTCCACGAACATAGGGACTTTTGCCAATTCAGTCATCGGCAACATAGTCGCATAATCCGTTACTGATGATATCCATTCGTTACCGTTCTTAAAGTAAGTGAGAGGGACTTTATCAAATAATGACTTTTTAAAAGCTCGTTGATGGGCCCAAACGTTACCACCACCTTTATACCTCACTTCGGTATATTCAGGTTTGTACAGCTTTAACGGTTTATTTGGCCTAAACATCGGCATATGCACTAGATCGGCCCCCTGATTCGCGGCGTTATAGATATTTTGCACTACGTCTTTACGCATTAAGCAATCATCTTGATCTAAGATCACTATCATGCTGTCATCGTTGGTGCATATTTCAGATATGGCGTAGACAAAGTTAGGTATACGTCCTTGGTGTTTTTCGCGACGAATGAGGGTCGTTTTAGACTTCAATGAGCCCAGAACTAGCGGGTAGTGCCAATTGTTAACATAGCCACTAGCATCATCGATTAACACAATGCCGAACGACTGAAGTGTCTGCGCTCTTAAGCTATCAAGGCATCGTACCAGCTTTTCAATAGCGGTATACCGCCCCTTTACTAAAAAGATAACGGGTTCATTTCTCGGCGGGTACCGCCAATCGGCATTGGCAACTAAGTCAAACTGTTCTTGTTGTGTGTTTGGATATAAACCTTGAGCTATACAATCTCGAACAACAGCAAAATCAATAAATGCCTTGTCTTCATTGCGAGGGTGAATGTAGAAAGCGTTAGGATCACCGCCACGTAACGAACACAAGTCATCTAGCTGCTGCCTAGCTTGCAATGCTCTATGCCAAGTTAAGGTATATTTGCCATTAGCAATTGGGTTGGCTATCGGCTGTAGCGCTTTCACTTTTTCGAGATCCAACAATCCCATTCTCACTTCGGGTGCAAACTCCCCGCTTTGCCCGAAATAAGGTAAAAAGTTATCCGTTGACTTAGGTATATTGAAGCCGACACTAATCACTTTTGGGTCTAGTAATTCGGTTTTCATTTCTGCCAAGTAATTATGTTGCCAATCTTTTCGCCCCACTAGTACGTCACAATCACACTGCAAAACATAACGCGTTTCAATTTGATCAAAAGCCCACAGTTGAGAAAAAAGAGGCGCTAGTTTCTCTGTATGAGAGTGGGTGATCTTAGAGGTTCCAAACCATTGGCTGTAAGTCTCCTGTATTTGTGACTTGCAAGTTGGCGCAACAAGAATCTCATCAATAAGCTGCTCCCTAAGTAGTGTGTTGGCAGCAAGATTCAGTGTATTAAAATTACCGGGGTGAAACTGGCGTAAAAAAGGCCCCTGATAACTATCGAGCAGTAAGATGACTCGTGTAAATCTCAAGGGGTAGTTGAGCTGAGTAACAATATGACTGACTTGTGAGAATAATATCTCAGCATCTTGCGCACAGGCTTTAATGAGCAGAGTGGTCTCTTTGTCATGGCAAGCTTTGAACCCTGTCAACGCTTGGGTGTTTACTAGGTGAACATGAGGATGCAATGCCTCAATCAGTGCCAAATAGAAGTCTGAAAAACCTGTCAGTTGCTGCAATGTTTTATCTTGAGCAATACATGATTCTCGCCTGACTAATTCTTCATCGGGTAGTTGTAATATGGCAATCGCATACAGGCGCGCCGCCATGTCCAGAAACTTACTTGATGTTAGGGGCTGAATGTCACTGCCTATATCAATATAGTGAAGGCTACCATCCGGTAGTTGACGAATATTATCTCTTTTAATATTCATACCGCAGATCCCTGCGGTGTACATTCCCTGCAGAAATTGGCCAATCACAACAGAGGACAAGGGCAGTTTGAGTTCTGTAGAGCCTAAATCTGGTGTACTGTAGCTCCAGCATTCCTGGTGCTTTCTCCACTCGACTTGCGGTACAAGGCTATTGTTGGGTAATGCCTGTTTAAGCCAAGCGACGTGCTCATCATTAATCGCCCATGGATAAAACTGTTTCTCTATTTTATTCCCTTTTTGAATAACAATCCCTTCTTGCCCTGAGCCTAAATAGTCGTCATTGGGCTCTATCGCTAACAACCATTGCTTTGCAACATAAGCCAAACGCTGGCGTTGCTCTTTCCAAAGATCTTTTTTCTTATTACTTTGGGTATCAGTCCCCCCCAAAGTATATATCGCATAGCAAGGATAACTGACAACTTCACCCGTAAACTGTGGTAATAACAACAATCTAGTAACAAACCAATGATCCTCAGCACTGCGAATATTTGGATAGCGCTCAGTGACCTTGGTGCTGATGAGTAAGTTACATGAAGGGAGTTCATTGCTCACTTTCCCCCGGCAAAAGTCGTCGATAAACGCGACAAGTTTGTGAGGATTTAATAGCAACTCTGGGTCAGCTATGTTTGTCTGAGGTAATGTCTTCCCATCGAGGATTAATCTATTACTCCCCAAGACGAAATCAACCTGTTTCGCCTCTCCTTTGACCCATAATGACTCAACACTTTTGAGATTGTCGAAGGCATCATCGGCATCAAGTCTAGCAACCCATTTCGCCTTGGACGTTGCTGCATAATCAAGTATTTGATTCCTCATCCTCGCTGGTGAACCACAAAAAGCACTTATTACCGTTACCGAAGGATGAGATAGCAGTTCTGCACAACAGCTCTGCCAGTTATCTGTTGATTGGTCGTCCACAATAATGATTCGTGCTTTGCGTTCAATAACGACGGTTTGAGATATCGCACTTATTAATGCTCTTGCTAGAGTATCTGCCTGATTGTGTAAGCCTATACCTATCATAATCGGCGCATTAACATATTCTGGGGCGCATAATTTATGCTTTACGATTTGACGTAACACTAAACCGACCGACGACTTGCGAGTAGTTTTAAGAGAATGTTCCAGCAACAATTCTAATATCCTTATTAGTGTTTATTTCATTCAATATTGTTTGCTCAGTGATATCGAACATCGATGACACTCTTTCAAAATACTGATGTTTTTGATTTTCATCCATGAGATAACCATGAAGCGCCATGAACTGAGCACAACCGATTAGTTTTTGTAGAGACCCCTTAGCGGATAACGCACTAGTGTGAACACCAACACTCCAAGCGACTGTAACTGCCTGTGTATAGGTCATTTCAACTTCTGGCAATGCCAATATCCTGATGGCTAAATCTTTATCATTGCTGCTCACCAGACCATCACTGAAGCCTCCGACGTACTTTAAAAGTTTCAATCGACAAAAAGTATTTGAACCTTGCCAGCCAGGGTTACCAACTAAGAAGTCACTCTGCTGAACATTATTAGGAATGTTAGCGGAAACAAATTTTTCATCTCGAACAACAGAAATGCCTGATAACACAACATCAGCTCTCCCCTCCTTAGAGTGATTAATGCATTTTTCTAAGTGGTTTGGATGCCAATAATCATCGTCATCTAATATAGCGACATAGCAATCTTCGAAATGTTGATCAATGTAGGTTAACCCGGTATTCCAAGCACCAGCTGCGCCTTGGGCGCGCTGATTCACAAGAACTGTAATCTGAAAAGGTGCAACCACGACCTTAACGGCGGCAAGCTCTTGCTCTGTTAAGGCTAATTTATCAGTTACTAGTACGATTTTATTCGGTTGATAAGTTTGCGCTATAACTGAAGGCAATGAGACAGTTATAAGTGATTCAAAGCGCGGAATTGACGCGATTAATACAACGATGTCCATCAAGCGCTAGCCCACTTGCCACAGGTAATTGTTAAGCTCGTCTAAAATGGTATCGAGTTGGTCATTGAGTACACTATTAAAGCGTTTGGCACCACCGTCACTGGCAAAACGATTATTCACAAAGGCTTTATCAATCACAGCCTCATGCACCAATTGTTTTGCTAGACGGTCTAGCCACTTACGTTGGTTTGGGTTCCAATCATGTTCGCTGTAAATGCGTTGCATGGCGTTATTCACCCGCTGGGCAAAGGGGACCAAGGCCTCATCCAATGCGGCTTGGCGAATATAACCGATAATACTCGCGGCGATATCTTGGTTGGTGTTTTTACGCCACGCACTTTGCAGGTGGGCTTCGCTATAGCCTGCCTCATCAAGCAGTAATTTGACCTCTTTTAGCTGAGCTCGGGTGAGATCTTTAGGTCGATTTACCACAACGGACAAGGCTGCTGATTGGTTAATATTTTGCTTAATGAAGTGACTGAAGCTTTCAAGATAATCAGCGGGCTTTTCGTGTATACCATAATTTTGCTGACGCTCTATGAACTCATCACGCCCTTCATAGATGATCGGCATATTATCGCTACCCACCAGATAACGGACTTCGGCTAACTGATTGATCAAACCTTGGTGCTGCTTAAAAAATTGTGCAGCCTCTCTGGGGCCAATTTGATGTAGATGCTGGTGGAGTTTCTCTGGTGCTACGCCCCATAACTCTTCAAGTTGCTCGAGCTTGGCTTTAAGCTCTGGCTTATTCTCGGCTTTTTTAGTCGCTTTTCGCATCACCCGCATCACTTTCTGCCCAAGTTGATTAAGCACGTCGTGGGCATGGCTATTGGTGTGACTATCTGCACCTGCACCGACTTGTTCACCAGGGGTATTAAGTGCACGTTCTAAAAAGGTATCGTCAGTTAACTCGTCCACCAGCTGCTCAAGGGTGATGTTGGGATCTTTCACTATCGGCTTCATAGTGTTAACAGCTTCAAGCGCGCTGTAAATATCAACCGGATCATAAATCTTAAAAGCCGTTTTACCTATGTCGTCACAGCGGCGAGTGGCACGGCCCATCATTTGCTCGTATAGAATGCGTGATTTGACTCGACGTAAAAACACTAAATGACAAATCTTAGGCACATCGATACCGGTTGATAATAGGTCAACAGTAATGACGATATTAGGGTAACGCTCGTTTTTATATTGGCGTATCAACTGGCTGACTTTATCACTTTGACCGGTAATTTTAGCCACTGCCGCTTGATTATAGTCATCGCCATACATATCAAGAAAGGCTTTATCTAATAAGCGTTTTACCATGTCTGCATGCACATCGGTTGCACAAAAAATCATGGTTTTCTCATCGCCAAAAGGGTCTAACTCTTTGATTAATTCTTGGCAGATGACTTCATTAAACGACTCAGTAATCACTCTTTTATTAAAGGATTCAACATCGAACTTTAATTCATCTTCTAAATCGGCCGTTTCAATTTCACCGGTTTGGGTGTTTATGGAGGTGACGGTTTCGCCTTTTTCAAACTTAATGCCGTGTTTGTTTAACAGCGTTTCATAGCGGATCGGTGGCTCATGGTCGATAAGCCAATCGTCGGCAACCGCTTCGCGATAGCTGTAGGTATAAACTGGTTTACCGAAAATCTCACTTGTATGCTTGGCAGGCGTTGCGGTTAAGCCGATACGCACCGCATCAAAGTAATCGAGTACCCGCCGGTAACTGGACAGATATTGACTGGCATCACGAGTGGCCAGTTCACCTTCGGTCATTTGCTGATCTAGGGCATAACCTCTGTGCGCTTCATCGACAATAATGCAGTCAAACTCGTCCAGCGGCGGCCGGTTATCCGACATACAAATCCGTTTGACCATGGCTTGTACTGTCGCGACTTGAATGCGAGTTTCAGCTGCACTTTTCATATCGCCAAGCTCGGCAATATTGTAGATAGACGACAGCACTTTGTTTTGTTCAAGCTTGGCTTCGTCAAAGGAGTCGCACGCTTGCTCACCCAAGGCGGTTCTATCAACAAGAAACAAGATACGCCTAAAACGCTCGGCCTTTAAAAATCGATACATCAAACCAATAATAGTGCGGGTTTTGCCTGTACCTGTGGCCATTGCCAGCAGACACTGAGTGTTATCTTGCGCTAAAGCCGACTCTACAGCTGCGATAGCTTTTTGCTGGTAATCGCGCAGGCCGAGGTAATCAAAGCCTTCCTGTTGAAGTTTTTGCTCGGCGGCTTCGCGGCTGCGCTTTAATTTATCAAGCAGGCCATCAGGCGAATGAAACTGTTGTAGCGCCCGCTTGGTGTTACTGGGTTTACGGGTATCGCGAAACCAAGTGCCTGATAACTCCGCCAGTTGCTTACTAAACTCGCGGCCATTACAGGAGTAGGCAAAGGGTATATGGTAATGGCCGTCTGCGTCATCGGCCCATGCAACGGTGCGTCCCTCAATTTCCCATGCACCTTGTTGAGGCGCTATCAGTTTATAGCCTTTGGAGTAACGCTCGGCTTGGGAAATTTTACCGGCAACGTTGGTGTTTTCTTTTTTTGCTTCCACCACAGCAACGGGGACTAAGCCGCAAAATAGGACATAATCAGCGCGGCCTTGCTGGCCTTTATGCCATGTTGGCCACTCTGCAATCGCGAGGTTTTTACCTTTTTCAGGCCGAGCGCCTTTGCGGTAATCCAACCTTTGGGTATCCGCTATCCACTTGGCCTCATTTAGTTGCTGATCAATCAGCACTCGAGTTAACTCTTCGCTTAACTCAATGTGATTACCCGCTTTACTCGCGTGCTGACTAAGTTGTTTCTTGTTTTTTGTCGCCGCTTGGTTATCGACTTGAGCAAGCAGTACTAATTCAGCTTGTAGCGCTTTAATGCGTAATTCGAATTGATGCTTTTGCTCTACGAGAGCTTGCTCATGCTGCGCGGCCAACTTTGACAACGCTCGCGCCTCTGCATCCATTTGCTCAGCTAATACCGCGTACTCTTCTTTCTCACGGGACAGTAATGTTGTTAATTGCTGATTATCGGCTAATTGCTGGTGGTTATCGTTAAGTTCGCTACGCAATAATTCAATTTGAGTTTGTAACTCTTGCAGTTGCTTACTGGGATCTTCTGGTGGGACAAACGGGCCAGCTTTAAATGCGGTCTTTTGATCGCCAAATGTATGATGGAACCAAATCGCTAGGCTACGAGCTAGCTTTAAGCCTTCTAATGCTTCTTTATGTTGGGTTCGAAATTGGTGAGTTGCTTTATTGCCTTCAATCCTTAAGGCATGAAATAACTGGCGGACCACAGGCTCTAAGGCTAACTCACGATTAATTTTGAAGAGTAAATCTGCTTGAGTCGTTTTGTCATCAAACTCTATGCCGCACCGAGCCGCAATATCTTGCGCCATCGCTTCACCTAACTGGCGCAGCTTAATTAAGGTGGTATTGGGATCGCTGGTAAACGCACGTTCAGCACTGCTGGCCAAATCGATAAAAATAGGGTCGTATGGTTTGAGAAAACTAAAGTTAGCAGAGTCCTTTTCAGTACTCTGGCCTTGTGTGTCTAATGCCATCATTCCCTCGTAGCGCTACTGCAATTCTTCTTTAGGCAGCCATCATACCTTGCCAAAAATGAACAATCACGTGGATTGTTAACGAAGATGTATATAGAGATCAAAAAGATAAGATTCTAATATTCAAGCGAATGAGGCTCCTGTAAAAGGCTACAGCTAAGCCGCTTTTCATATTTGTCCAAAAAGTAGTGAACTGAGTAATCAAGACCTTCAACTCGTAAAACCTGTAAATGGTTGTTTAGAAAGACATTAAATAAGATTGACCACTGGTCGATATTTGTTGCCCGTGTTAGCATCGTTCAAGACAAGAGTTAAATCCCCCTTTTTTATTTTCATTACATGGACGTCGTTGATATGACAAAGATAAAAGCCAAATTAGCATTACTTTTAGAGCAACTTAATCATGGGTTAGTTGACCGTGAAGCGACAATGAAATCAGCTTTACTGTCCGTCTTGGCAGGTGAAAACATGCTGTTGATTGGCCCTCCTGGTACTGCTAAAAGCCTTGTTGCTAGACGTATATCTAAAATTTTTAATGAAAATAATCAAGCTGATACAACAACCTACTTCGAATATCTATTAACTAAATTTTCTACACCTGAGGAAATATTTGGCCCCCTCTCAATAAGCGAATTAAAAGCTGACCGATTTAAGCGTAATACAGATGGGTATTTACCTTCGGTGAAAATAGCCTTTCTGGACGAAGTGTTTAAAGCCAGCTCATCCATTCTCAATGCACTCCTCACCATCATGAATGAGCGTATTTATCATAATGGTACTGAAGCAGTAAAAGTCCCGTTGAGAACATTAATCGCTGCATCAAATGAACTACCTACAGGGCAAGAAGAGCTTAGTGCTCTCTACGATAGATTTTTAATCAGAAGCTATGTTGATTATATTAGTGCTAATAAGTTACTGCACTTTTTTGATTTAATTGAAGAAGTAGAAATTCAGGACCCGCTCACCCAAGAAGATTTAAATTGGCTGAATGATACCATTAAAAACATCACTATTTCTGCTGAAATTAGAAAGGCCATATTAGAAATCTGGGAAAAACATAAAGACACTTTTAAAGAAGACCGCCGTGAAGTATTGTCAGATCGTCGTTTTACCAAAGTTATCAAGTTACTCCGAATATCTGCCGCAACCAATGACCGAAGTGAAGTAGATCTTTCTGATTTATTACTCCTTAAAGATTGTTTATGGAATCATCCGGATAATGCTGAAAAAATACGAAAAATAGTCCTAGAGGCGTTAAAGTTACATAATTTTTTAGGAGAGAAAAAGAATAACCAAAAAAGTATAGATAGAAAAGAAACCAAAAAAACTCTACCACCAAGTAATATAAATATAATAAAAGGGTATAAAGGTTGCGGTACTGAAAGTGATCCATTATTGATTCACAATCCTGATGAATTGCTAGGGTTATTACGTCCTGAGATTGGTCTGAAAGGCTATTATTTTAAGCAAACAAAAGACATTGACTGTACGGATTTCAATGCCTGGACTCCGATTTCATTAATAGGCCACTATGACGGCGGACTTAATCTCGTTAAAGGAAATGATGCAGCACTTTTTCTGGAAATAACGTCATCATCCAGTGTGAAGGAATTAACTTTGATCGGGATGGCGTTGACAGAAAACATTAAAGAAAGCAAGGTGAAAAACTGTAAAACAAATCAAAAAATGGTAATGAATAATGCTATATCTTGTGAGTTTGAATCATCAGAAAGTATCAAAAACTTTATTGGAGGTGATGCGAGAGATTGTCATTTTAATACTTGCAGAGCGGGATCAAGCTTAATCGGGGAATTTGCTGATAATTGCTTTATTACACAGTGCCTAACAGGTTCATTTCTAATCGAACAAAGTGATGACTTGCTAACCAATAGTATTAGAGGATGCAAAATTTCAGACTGTTTAATACTAGTTGACTATCAATATAATTATTGCGAGTCTCCGGCTAAGTGCGGTTTAGCTTATACTCTCGATGGCTGTGAAGTCACACGCTGCTTGGTCACGGGGAAATTAAGGCGTCCTAACGAACTAGGAGGGGATTGGCATTTCAATGGATTAGCAGATGAACTTTGTTGTAGCCAAATTACAGCTTGCGCCCTAGGCCCTGTAGAGATAAGTGACAATATACAAATTAACTCAGGTATATATAGCTCTTTAGACTATAGAAGTATCGTAAATTCTAATGCCTCTATTGATAGTGTTGAAATATACAACAGAAAAAATGATCTTGATGGCAAGGATGGAAGAGCTGTCTCAGCCACGCAATTTAACCAATATTTCTTTGAGCACACCTTAAATTGGGACTTTGAACAAGTATGGCAATGGGATGAAGACACTAACTTACCATTTCTACGAAAAGTTGGTATCAATGCTGAAATTTTATCGAACTCTGAAAGCGGGAGCGCAATTAGCAACTTAGATTTACTCACTATTCAGGTCAAAGCCAATATTTGGCTATAAAGGAGCTGCAATGCTTAATGCTGTTTATGACACGCTTAACTGCCTGTATAATATGCGAAAAGCCAATTTTTCGATTGTCGTAAAGGCAATTAAGTATTTTGTCGATAGCACATTTAGAGACTCCATTATCCCTGTGCCAGGAAGTGCTTTGTATTGCGACTTATGGGTCGCAATAGAGCATTCTGGCATTTATGTCGATGATGGGAAGATATCTAATATCATCGTCGATGGTATAGCGGAAAGCTCTGTTAGTTATAGTGACGCAGCCGATTTTACATCTAAGAGTACATTAGGCCGTAAAATTTATGTTTCCTGTAATAAATATGGTGCTGTTGGGCATTCAAGCGTGGCTCATGGAGCAGATCTTCATATTGGTGAGAGAGCCTTTTATGGCCTTGTGTTTAAAAACTGCCATCAGTTTTCGGCTAAATGTGTAAATTATGCTGACCAAATGATGCAAGACAGTAGCTTTATAGAAAAGGGCTTTAGTGCTATCACATCGCTAGTGCCAATTGAAACATGGGAACCGACCCTCGCAGATCTTAAAGATACCGCACGCAAGCAATTAGGCGCGACGAAATGGCGCTTATGGGATTGGGACAACTCTCTAGCTAAAAATCCAGTGGCTGAACCTGATTGGCCAACACAAGAACAGTATTTCCAACATCTGCCGCTGAATGAAAAAAATATTGAACTTATCCGCTCTGAACTCAATGAGCTACAAGATTACCAAAGCGAATTGGAAGACGAAAATATACCTCAACACATCACAAAAAAGCTAACTTCACTCAATGGCACTCTGACGCAGATTTCTGATAAATACGAGGAGGTTAAAGAGTTTCTAGCTAAATGCCCAGACGCTGATTTTTCCTATACAGACATTATTAATAGTCAGGATGATTTCACTGCATTAGCTAGACTATTACATGATAATCAACGAATTAAAGACCTTGCTCATAAAATGGGGCGAATCTATATTTCGGAAGAGAAAAAGAAAGCGACTAAAATCCCAGAGGCGAGTAAAAACGAAGTTCATGGTACCCATAGAAGCAATGATTTGATGCGAATGCTCCCAAGCGAACTGGTAAACCTTGAAGATGAAACGTTAGAAGTACTGTTTTATGCAAGGCTGTTGGAACACAACTTACTAACTTATGAACTTCAAGGCGTCACTTATATTAATGGTGAAGAGCAACAAACTAGTCAAAAAAGAACGGGTCCAGTTGTGGCTTGTTTAGATACTTCGGGCAGTATGGCTGGTGCGCCATTATTAAAAGCTAAAGCCTTATTGCTGGCCATAGCTAACATTCTCAAGCAAGAGCAACGATCACTCCATGTACTGCTTTTTGGCTCAAATGGTGAGTTAAAAGAGTTTTCAATGAATGAAGTAAACAACTCGTCTGGTTTACTGAGCTTCTTACAACAAAGTTTTGGTGGCGGCACTGATTTTGAGACACCATTAAAACGTGCGTTGGAAATAATCAAGAATGATGAAGACTTTATTAAGGCAGATATCCTGATGATTTCTGATGGCGACTGCATTTTATCGACAGAATTTATTGGTTCCCTAGATACTGAGAAAAATCTGTTAGATTGTTCTATCTACTCAGTATTATGCGATGGGAAAAGGGTCGAAGATAATTTCAGTGATGAGATTATTCTGTTGTAGGTTAATTTTTAAGAGGCGCTGCCATGGATCTCGATTGCATTCCAACTATTGAATCACTGCTAGAGCAAAACGCCATCTGCTTTACTGGGCGTCCGGATTTAATTAACCGTTATCTGGTTTTAATGGATTTAATAATACCAATAGAAACAATGGCACTGCTTGATGAGATAGGCAGCCCTTTCAAATCTTTTGAGTGGAATTCGTATCCCATTTACGGCTCTGAAACGAAGAACAGTAAAGTGAGAGAGTCCCCAACACTCGATTGCGATGACCTTTCTCTAAAGGAGTCGATTACGTTACCTAATAGACCACTTTATACCGTTCATCTTGATGAAGATTTCACCGTCACAGCACATGTCCGGTGTAATAATGGTTATTTTGATAAGCTAATCCACCAAAAAATTGGCGTGAACCCTAAAAGGTTAACGCACAGCCTAAAAGCGGTAACGCGGGCAATAGACCAGTCACCAGCATTCTTTATCTGCACTAAGTGCAATAAATTAATTGATGCCAATTTTAAGTCTCAAGATGGAACGGCCACATGTGCCTACAGCGCTTGCGGCAGGTTTGTGGAACAACACTTTGATGTTCTATCTGATAAAGTAACAAGCTCCTTATATAATAAGGATATAAGTATCGATATATTTAACGATTACATAGCCATCTCCATTGGTTTAATCACTTGGCCGCATCCGCATGAACCGAGCTTTGAATGGGTTATTCAACGAAAAATGGCTCTTAGTTCTACACCGCGACAGGTTAAGTCCGCAGCAAAAGCTATCCACGATAGTAAGATTGCCCGTGGAAAGTGTAAGCACTGTAATGAGTCTATGAATGCAGGGCATATGTTCGATGATGATACCTGCCAAAGTTGTGCTACAGGCGTGTATGGAGTTGTTTATTAGAACCTATATATTAAGCCGCATTATTTAGAATCAAGCATGTTAACGACAACCAAGTGGTTACTAAATCGGTTACTAAAACCAAAAAACAAACATAAAAATATAATCAAATTATTGATTTTAAATAAAATAAAATTATCAATCAACATTCAGATCCAAAACGTTGAGTAATGATATTTAACGCGTTTTAGATACCAAAAAGCCCTTAATTTAAGGGCTTTTTGTATTTTATGGCGCAGAGTAAACCCTGTTAAAAGTGATTTTGAAATGCTCAACATCGGACGCTAAGTAGTGCTTTAATACACAAGGATTTGTAATGGAACTAAATACCATACCTGCGATTGAATCGCTTTTAGAGCAAAATGCCATCCACTTTACCGGCAATCCTGAATGGACTTATCGTTTTATTGATTTAGTCACCCCTAACAATGTCGAGTCACTTTTTTGCTATGGTGGACCACATGCCCCGAGATTCAAACCTTTTGGCTTATTGGACTCTGTAGAACTATGTACGAATACGCCACTCATCGAGTTGGAGACTGAAAAAAACGATTTTTAACACCAGAGCTCAAACAGTATCAATCAGTGAAGAAAATCCATACATTGCAAAAAGATGAAGAATATTGGCCACATGTTTAATAGCGACACATGCCATACCTGTGCATCCAACTTATATGATGTCGTGTATTAATTTAACACCTAGTCCAAGCCACAGTGTTTGCCTCAACAAGATGAAAATGGGTACAGAAAATTAGCATAATTAAGTTGTGGCTGATGTCGATTCAATCGACATGTATTGCAAACATGTTTACAAAGCAGCAATTAATCGACACATACAACTGATTTAAAACTAGAGTAAAAATTGAAACGGCTTGAGCCGATACGATTAATGTCACCTAACCATTACCGTTTCTAAGCTATGCGCTTAATTCTGTCAGTTAAACCGTTCAATATTGAATCCTGTATGTGTGGTGGAAAATCATCTGGCAGCTGCGCTTTAACCTTAACAACCACAGCCTCTACCTTGTCAGCAATGTCGCGCATCATCTCCATCATAATCCCAGTATCAAAGCCCACAGCTTTAGCTGTTAGGATAAAGTGCCGTGGAAAAATTTGATTGATTTGATACTTCTTCCCCTTAGCCGCTTTGAGGCCCATAGCGAGCTTGGCATCACGAATATTTAGACCTTTACCACCAATGACGGGGTACATAGATAAAATATCGTAAAAAGGCGTTAGTCGATATCCGCCATCGGCCTCGATGAAGAGTGAGAAGTTTTTAGCATGACCATCGGTTGCGGCTAAAAGCCAAAACAAAACCTGAGACTTGATGAAGTTATATCTGTCGCGCTCCGAGTTCATCGAACCCAATAGATAAGGCATAATTTGTTCAATACTCGGGCCACCATGGCTCTCATATTTCTTCGCTGGTGGGATATTTAATGTCTGACAAAAGTCTTCTTGGGGCAGCCGCATAATCCATGTGCCATCTGAAGAGAGCCTGCGATCGAATCGCTCCACAGCAAGCGCTTTAATATCACCCACTTTGATTATTGAGCACTGGGGTGCATCTAAGCCAAACTCTCTGACTATCATCATGCACAGGTATTCATTCTCGACACTGTCTGACATATCTATGCTGTGGGAGTGGCTGTTTATTTCACCTATGGGCAGCTTAATGATATGGGTAGTGGGTGTCGATTTGATAGGTAATCGCCACTCTCCATTGAGTTTAAGTAATGCCGTCTTTTCTTGGGCACCGGCAATAGAAATCCTAAAGTCATCGTCATCGGCTAGCATGCCTAAGGGGATATTGGACTGATAACCCTTAAGTACTTTTTCCAACTGCTTATCGGATAGCGGTTTAGACTCAATTTTTTTTATATCAAAGGGAGGCTGACCATGGGGGACAAGCTGTAATGCACCCACACTGTCTTGACCAATTTTAGCCAGTAGGTCAAATGCTTGTGTCGAATCAGCATTATGACGAGCAACGACTCTGTTTCTCACGTCGTGATTGTCAGGTAGCAAATTATCGAAGAAGTTATAAACTTCATCACCTTTATAGGCTTGATTGCGTAGAGGCATAGACAAAGAAATTGGGCGACTACCGGGTATCGCTAGCCACTGCTGGGCATACGCAAACTGATGAAAGCCTGTGGATGATTTGGTCAATTCACCCACAAGGTAGCCATTCATATAAACATCAAGCACTGCCATTACCACTCCTCCTTCCATTCTTGCTCAGGCACTGTGGCGTTATCATGGCGGCGCTCATCAACCAGCTGTGGATTCCGAACCTTTATATCTAGCTCTAGGTTTAATGCAGAAAGGATCTTAAACAGCGTTTCTAATTTGGTCGAATCCGGGTTCAACTCAAAGCTTGAAACGGTATCCTGGCGAATACCTACCTTGCTCGCCACCTTGCTTTGCGAGAGCTGCGCGTTCAGCCGCGCATCTTTTAGATACGTACTCAACTGCTTTGCGTTGGTCACCTTCATGATCGCTTTACCTTTAAACTGTTCTTAACTCTTACTGTACACGCTGAAGCAGGTAAATCAAGATTTACACGCTTAAACCGTTAAAAAACATTCACACGCTATAGGAGTTAAATATAGTTCAACCCGCTACGGCGGGTAGCCTGACCATAAAAAAGACAAAAGAAATGAGGGAGTCATTGCCAAGGAGTGCTGAATTTAATTGAAATGCAGAACCGACATTTAGCTCCAAATGTTGAATAGTGTGTTGTCGTGTTTAACTGCAATCTAATAAATAAAAACCCTGATTTATCAGGGTTTTTATTTGGGTAACTCAATCTAATTCACTTTTAATAAAGCAAAACACATCACTCGTTCACAGCGCCATAGCTATGTGAATTGAAAAAACTAAATCAAAGCGATAGCACAATTTTCTGTAGTGGCTCTAACCGCTTAATCAGTGCTTTACGCTGTTTATTATTGCTAATAAAAACATCAAAATTTTGTTTAAACTCGCTGGAAGATTGTTTTAGTTGATAAGCATCAAACAACACTTGCAAGGTACGGCTGGCATTATCATAGCCACTGGCACACCCACGAGCCGCCTCCTCAAAAGCACTATCCCAATGGCTTTGATGCGCTTTATAAACCGCTTCAAGATGTTCATTACGCAATAACGTCTTACGGGCAAGACGCTCAGCCTCAGCCATGCGATCTTCTTGCATCACTTCTTTTTCTGCTACGTGCCAGAAGGGATGCAACGATGCAACTGTTACCCTGTGGGAGTACTCTATTGGTGTTTCTTGCGTTCTGAGGAGCGCATACGCATCCGCCGCAAATAGTTTCCCTTCATCAAATAAGCGACAAAGCAACGCGTCCTTCTCGGCATCCGTTAGCTTAGCCATCTGCTGCTGTGCCGTTAATACTGTGGTTTGAGGAGCATGTGCAGGCATTGACTGCAGCAAAAGATGTAAAGCACGTATCGATGGTAAAGGGATGTTAAAGAGTGTGGTAAATGCCAATTGCGCCTGGGTTAACTGGTGAAAATCAAAGGCTATAAGCGGCAAGGGCTCTAATCCCATATCATCGTTGGCTTGGCTTAACCAATGAAAATACAAGACGCGATAATCCCCCGCCAATAACTCCGTCCTTAGCGCCGCCAAATCAAATATAAAGGCTTCCGCATCTTCATCGTCACGGTAGTTATCGTCTTCCTCTAAAGAAAATATCAGTAATTGGTTCTGTTCATTTTCGACAAGAGACACATAATACTCAACATTTATTGCCTTGAAATCACTGGGGATTGTACCTGCTGGCAATTTAAGATACGCATTCACTTGCCCCCAATTGGTGTAATAAAAGCCAATATCAAAAAAATCCATCATCAAGGCTTCTGGATCGGCACTTAAATCACCGTAATGATATTGAACACAAAAGGAGTGGCTAGTGATCTCTGCTCGGCTAGAAATATTCCTTAATCTATTCCGCTGCGGGACCGACAAGCTACTGTTAACACATTCGAATCGATAATACTGATATTCACTCATAGCTAACTCACATTGATTTTCTAGCGCTGTCTTAATGCAGCAGGCCAAACGAACAGATATAGGTATAACTAAATTTTAACTAGGCGACTCAGAAAGCTGAAGACAACTTTTGTGCTTGTTGTTCAGCCTGACTACACTCATAAACAATCCTGAATATGTCACTCGGTTGAGGTTAAAATTGGCAGCGGCTAAAATCCCTCTCTTTTATGACGATAGAGAACATGCAGAAAAAATCATCTATGAGCTGTCACTGCACGAAGATCTCTCACTCATCAAAAAACGCCTAAAATTGGGTGATTATCAACTCAATGGTTGGCTGATTGAACGTAAAACGTTGCCCGATTTCGTGCAATCATTATGCGATGGGCGCCTATTCTCACAGGTGGCCAGATTAGCCCAGAGCCCAAATCATACCGCCCTGCTTATCGAAGGTTATAAACAAGATATCGCATGTTACCAGATACGCAGAGAAGCGTTAATCGGGGCGCTGTGCTCGATTTCAATCAATTTCCACATCCCAATACTGCGCAGTTTATCGCAAACTGAAACAGCCAAAATTCTGTATTTTTGCGCCACTCAGTTAAACCGTAGAGAACATGAATTAACCCTCACGGGACGTAAGCCCAAACGCAAGAAAAATCAGCAATTATTCATCTTGCAAAGCCTACCCGAGGTAGGCCCTAAACTCGCCAATAAACTTTTATGCCATTTCGCCAGTGTCGAGGCAGTCGTAACAGCATCTGAAGAGGCATTGATGCAAGTGGGTGGTATAGGTAAAAATAAAGCAAGTAAGATCCGTGAAGTGCTGACTCGCTAAGTGACTTCACAGCATAAGCTGAGTGCCTGTTGACTTACCCGAACAATAAACTATATAGCTCTTGGTGCGAGCTCACTTGATAGTGCGGGGTGATACCGGCAGGTACATCATGGCCGTGGACGTTATACCAACAAGTATGAATACCGGCGTTGATACCGCCTTGGATATCTGAATGTGGGTTATCACCGACCATGAGCACAGAATCGCGCTCAGGATGACCCATGAGTTCGAAGGCGTGCTCGAAGATACCCACATCGGGTTTGGCGATACCGACTTTTTCTGAAATCACTAAAATATCAAAATGATGCTGCAAGCCTGTGCGCTCTAATCGCACGGTTTGTAGCTCAGTAAAACCGTTGGTGATAATGCCTAACTTAGCTTTACCTTGCAGCGCGGCTAATAACTCACGAGCACCAGGTAGCGGCGCACAAATTTCGGCCATTGCTGATAAAAATGCACTATTGAGCGTCATGGCCGTGACAGATAATTTGGCTGCCCAAGGCTCGAAACGTATGGTCTGCAACTCGGCGGCAGTTATTTTGCCATCTTGATAATCGACCCAAAGCGGTTTGTTAACCAACTGATACTCATCAAAATCGGCTTGGGTAAAATCGACCCCAAACTCACTAAACATCAACTTAAGCCCTTTTAAGGCATCGAAATAAAATAGGGTTTCATCGGCATCGAACAAAATCCATTGGTAAGGCAAGGACATAGGAACTCTCTTTCTGACAAAATAGCTAAGACCCATCCCCATGCCGTTCAGTGGCATCGAGAATGGTACATCGGCGATTGCGGCAATGCTGTGGCTAGCTGCCTAGCAGTAATCAAGATAAGCGATAAACATGAGCGATGAGCCCGAAAATAACTAGGCTTCACAATCGACACCCGCAATCAGCAAGTGCATTAGTCTACCTTGCATCAAGGGCAATGATAACCACGATAATAAAAACTGACTGTTGAGGTATCATCAACAATAATCGCAGGGGAACGCGATAATCTAAGGACACCATGGAGCACTTTTCGGCACTACCTATCTTTGTCACTGTAGTGGAATGCGGTAGCTTTTCGCAGGCAAGTCAAAAGCTTGGGCTGAGTAAATCGGCGGTGAGTAAACGCATTACCCTATTAGAACAAAGTCTGGGTATTCAACTCTTGCACCGTACCACTCGCAGCTTAAGTCTTACCGAGGCAGGCGCCCGCTACTTCGACTATGTTCGCCCTGCAGTTAAACTCGCAGAGGAAGGATTGGACGCTATTTCCGAGCTACAACAAGCGCCTCAGGGCAGTCTGCGCATCGCTGCCCCTATGGTATTTGGCCGCTTGCATATCGCCCCTTTGATCCCAGAATTTCTGCGCCGTTATCCGAAAATACAGCTGCAAATGCAGATGGATGATAAGACCACCGATTTAATTGCTGGCGGATTCGATCTGGCGATTCGCATCGGCGAACTGCCAGATTCGAGCCTGATTGCCCGTAAAATTGCCCCTTGTTTAAGTGTCATTTGCGCCTCACCCGAATATCTCGCTCGCCACACTGTGCCACACACGCCGCAGCAACTTAGCCAACATAACTGTTTGTTCTACTCATATTTTCGTGATGGTGTCGAATGGACCTTCTTAAGCCCGCAGGGTCCCACTCGTATCCAGCCGAACGGTAACTACCAAGTCAACAATAGTGATGCCATTCACCAAGCCACACTCGATGGTTTAGGCATAGCCAACCTACCCCATTTCATGGTCGAAGCCGACTTACAAACAGGCCGCCTACAAGCTTTGCTCACAGACCACCCCCTCCCCGAACATGGCATTTATGCGGTTTATCCGCAGCGGAAATATTTGCCGACTAAGGTGAGTGTATTGATTGAGTTTTTGATGGAGATGTTGGCGGAAAGACTGGGGAAGTAGTACTTAGCCCACTGCAAGTTTAGCCGCATCATGCCACATTACATCAGGGATTGGCTGTTCTAATCGCCATGTGACATTCATGGGTTGTGAACCGTTATGACTGACATAATGTACTTTTCCAAAATTCACGAATCCCATAGTGCGGCCATTTTCATCTTTTGATTGCTCTCGAACAAACAACAGTACGGTTTTCCCCAGCTTTTGTTGCTCAATATAGCTTAGGCCCCTACCTCGTTCTGGCCGTGCGCTATTTTGTGATTGCCAATGGAATAGATGCTCGCTAATGGCATAGTCGTGATACATGGTTGTCGGTGAAAACTGCTTCTCTGATTTGTTTAACGTCACAAATAAACATTCAAGATTTTGCTCATTAATCGCAAGCACACCCTCCCTAGAAGGCGATTTAGCTGTAAATGTGCTTGCTCCTATCGCCGCTAAAATTTGCTCACGGGTATAACGAGAGTGCACTTTCAACGCTGTGGGTTGGAGTAACTCCAAATCCATTTCTTGATGGTGTATCCGGTTGATCAGTATCGCCAATACGGCCAATAACTCTTCCTGTAATGGCTTGTTGCGTAGCATCTGCAAGCTAGCCGCTAAACTGTTAACATTTAAAGCCGTACCTGATTTATCCCAAAAGTTGTAATGACACATCAAAGCAAACTGATTTTGTATAGGATTCAACCCATTAAAGACAAAATCATTTTGGCATAACTGTTTGATAAAGATTAAATAGGATAATGAAGTACAACTGAGTAAGTGAAAGTTAATCGCGCGATAATATGCTTTGGCTAAATCGGACTGCGCAGTAGGTTCAGCAATCTGATGACTCTGAACAGCCTCGACTAATAAGGTCCAGCCACATTGACCATTAATCCTTATTCGATAAATGTCTTCCAAGGTCACTTGCGGGTTCATGCGCAAAAAATTGCCTAGCGTGAGCGGCAAGTCAGTTTGATGTTTAAAGTTTGCCATTAGACTAGTTAATCGATTGGCATTGAGCGTTGCGCGGCTAATATTACGCAAAATCATTGACTGCGCTTTTTCCTCAAGCTCAATTCGACACCCAAGCGGTAGATGCGGAAAGTCATTGAGAATTTCATCTTTTATCGACTGATTCGTTTTACCGACTAATGCCCTAAATTTTTGCGAGAAATCATATTCATCACGTGAATTTCCGACAAAATCTAATATTGTACAGCACTGCTTATCATCGGTGAGACGCAAGCCACGGCCAAGTTGCTGAAGGAATATGGTCAAGCTTTCCGTTGGCCGTAAAAACAACAAGGTGTCCACTTCTGGAATGTCGACACCTTCGTTAAAAATATCCACCACACACAAAATGGATAATTTGCCACTGACCAAGCTCTGCCGCTTTTGTTGCCGTTCAGAGCTATTATCGCTGGTCAGCACATCGGCGCTGATCCCAGTCAAATTGAACTTCTTCGCCATGTATTCGGCGTGTTCCTTGGTTACACAAAAGGCTAACGCCTTAATATTGTCTATATCAGTCACGGTTTCAGCTAGGCTGCGAATAATGCGCGTCACGCGTTGTTCATTGTGAGTGTATAAATTGCTCAGCTCAGCGACGTCATAACGACCACGGCTCCAATTTAACTTGCGAAGATCTGTCGCATCATCGATCGCAAAATATTGAAATGGACATAAATACCTTTGATTAATAGCTTCGGGTAAACGTATTTCAGCGGCAATGACACCGCAGAAGTCAGCCAAAATATCCACACCATCATGCCGTTCAGGGGTTGCCGTGAGCCCAAGTAAAATAGTCGGCTCAAAATGAGCTAATAGCCCACGGTAACTATTCGCAGCAACGTGATGGACTTCATCAATCACAATATAATCATAAAAATCAGCCGCTAATGGCAGGTTATCAAGTTGCAGATTCAAGCTTTGGACAGATGCAAATAAGTGTTTGTAACTATTAGGTTTATGCTCTGCCACCCATAGCTCGCCAAATTGATTATTCTTTAACACACCGCGATAAGCACTGAGGGCTTGCTGTAAAATTTCTTGCCTGTGGGCAACAAATAGAAAATTGGCTTCTGGATGCAGTTTATAAAACCGCGCGAAATCGAACGCGGAAATAATCGTCTTACCCGTGCCTGTTGCCGCGACGATGAGATTTTTAAAACGGCCATGAACGCTTCGCTCTACTGCAAGCTGTTCGAGGATTTCTCGCTGATGCGCAAACGGCTTAATGTCAAAATGAAATGAGCTCGATTCAGTGCCACTGCTTTTCGCTTCTTTGAGCGCATTGTTTAACTTTTCTTTACTGCTCGCATCACCGCTAAAAAGCTCAAATTCGCTCGATTCCCAGTAAGTTTCAAAGGTACTGAGTGATTTCTCAATGATGTGGGGAATTTCTTGGGTGGTGATCTTAAGGTTCCACTCAAGCCCGCTGGTCAATGCTGAATGCGATAGATTTGAAGAACCGATATAACCGGTATGAAAACCCGTATTTCGTAGAAATAAATAGGACTTTGCATGCAGCCTTTCACGCTTGGTGTTGTAACTTAATTTAACTTGGGTATTGGGTAAACTGGCTAGAAACTCGACGGCTTTAGCATCAGTCGCGCCCATATAAGATGTAGTGATGATGCGTAACTCTTTACCGTTGCGTGTAAATTCCTCAAGTTCATTTTTGAAGATGCGAATCCCCGCCCACTTGATAAATGACACCAGCCAATAGATTTTATCTGATGATCGGATCTCACGTTTAAGCTCACTTTCAAGTGATAATCCCGCATTACTACCGCAAAAAAGCTCACTCTGAGTGAGCCCCGTTAATGGAAATATGGCGGCCGTATATTTAGGTAAATCAGTCGCTATCGGATTTTGTTTGTTAAAAAGAGCCGTGAGTATCCGACCTTGGCTATCGATGAGATTTTCATCGATAAAGTCATCATCGTTGATGTGCTCCTTTAGCCACATCACTAACCGATTAGCCAAACTGATTTGATTGATAACTTGGTTTTCATCTGCTGGAACAGAATTAATCACATATTCAATTACTTTAGTCAGAAAACGTGAGAGCCAAATACTTGCTTCAGCAACCTCTAGCTTCCTTTCTCCAACAAAAAATATGTCCTTATCTAAGCGCTTCTCAACGAGTTGAGTAATAAGCTTTTCGTAAATCCCGACCTGTTCCATAGCCAGATATGCCCCAAGACTAACAATCAAAGTTGTAGCAAATATATCACATAACAATTTGATTCAAATTGCGATTTGTAGAATGGTTTTGTCTTTTTCGATAGGGTGTTAATACAGCTTGGCTTTAGTGGAACTAATTACCTATGACTGACTCAGCAGCAACACTTTCAAAAGCGCTTTAGGCTATTGATAATTGAGCATCCAACACCAAGGTAAACTTGCCGCTATTTCCCACTCGGCAATAAGTATCTGGTACTTCGGCCGCCGGCGTCGGCTTTTACTAAAAAGCGCTGTTCGACCATTTGCGCAAGATGACGGGTGGCGGTGGCGCGGCTCACCTTCGCGACTTTTTGGTACTGGCTACTATTAATCCCTAGTTCAAAATCGCCGTCTAACATCCGATTGAGCACTTTAGCTTGCTCCTGACTCAATAAAGATTGGTCGACACTTTGCCAATACTGAGTTTTCGACAGCGTTCTGCTCACATCTGCCATCGCATTGAGTAAGCAGTCATTGAGGGTTTCAAAAAACCAGACTAACCAAGGAGTAATATCTACATCGCCCCGTTGAGTGGACTCTAAAATGTCATAGTAGGCTTGGCGACGGGCAAGAATACTGACCGACATAGCGTAAAAACGAATCGAGCGCTTCTCCGCTTGTGCCAAAGCTAAATCAGTCAATAAACGCGTGATACGCCCATTACCATCATCAAGTGGATGCAGAGTCACAAACCAAAGGTGAGTTATCGCCGCACGGATAAGCGGATCTAAAACCTGCGCTTGCCGTGAAGCATTAAACCATTCGATGAACTGCGAGAGTTCAGCATCCAATGCCGATCTAGAGGGTGCCTCAAAATGCACTGTTGGTTTATCAATGCGGCCAGAGACAACCTGCATAGGTGTATCGCCACGCAGCGTTCCACCAATAACAGGGTTAAGTAATGTGTAACCCAGCGGAAATAACTGCTGATGCCAGCCCAATATCCGTTCGAGGGTTAATTCAGTCTCTAAATTTTTTAAGGCATCGAGCATAATGTCAGCTAAACCATCGGTTTGCGCTGTTGTCGGATACGGTTTATCTTCAGTCACTCCGAGTTTTTTAGCTAAGGATGAGCGCACTGAAGCAGCATTGAGCTTTTCACCTTCGATGGCACTGGAATGGATAATATTAGCGAGTAAAGTGTCGAGTGCAGCGTCTGACGTTAACAGGCTGTCGTCGTGACTTAGCATTTGCTTGCCAAGCAGCTGGCCCTGATTGAAATAGACCTGACGCAGCAAGGCATCAATGCTGCTGGTATTCCAATGAAACTTAGGCCAATCAGCTTGCTGCCAAATCCACATATCTTACCCCACGAGTCAAATAACAAGTCTATTCTACTCACATAATGAGGCGACTAACAAACATATTCGCCTCACATTATGAGTCGAATAGCGCTCATAATCGCCTCATCAATACCAACATGGCTATGCAATGCAGGGAAATGAGCCTTGTTGGTAATCTGGGATCTCGTTTCTAAGCCTTGTGGTCATCCATTTTTATCGTACAGCGGCCATACAATACTGTGGCGCATTGCCGTTGTTCGTGACTTTTATGTATATACCCAAGCTACCTAAATATACGAGTTTCAGAGCGTCTAGGGTGATTAAATTCAAGGCGCATCAATGACAGAATGTCGGCCACCTTTTGAATTGATGCAACACGGAAGTGGAGTGCCCTAGGCGCTCCGTCCCGGCGGCTGATGTTAACCACGGGGTAACGCACTTTATGCGGTATTGGTTATTTTTAACTTAGCCCGCTAGGTCTGCAAATAACCGCCTTGCCTAAAGTGCGTTAAACTCCCGCTGAATCCTGCATCTTCAGGTTGTTTGGGTATACTACCGACATAGCCTTCGTGCTGAGATATACTGTCGCCGCTGATTTGACACGCCAATGCGAAACGCCGATGTGAAAACTCATTGCTTACACCGCACCGCTTGCACACATTCTGAGCCCAATCTATGCCTGATAATGCCAACAATTCACCTATCACTACTCATGTTCAACTTACTGGCAATGCAAAGCACACTGGTCATTCACAGATTGCCACGCCAGATGAGATGAATCCTGAAAATTCGAATACGCTCTGTAGTGAACAGGCAAGTGTAGAAAAACAGAAGGTTTTTATCATAGGCCTACCGCGTACGGGTACGACGAGTGTGAGTGTGGCGTTATTGGAGCAAGGGCTTAAAGTGGCGCACATGGCCTTTACTAAACAGGCGTTTATGTTGGCCGATGCGATTTCTGATGTGCCCTGTTTTAGTGATTATCGGCAGCTTGATGGTCTATTCCCGCAGGCCAAATTTGTCTACCTCGAGCGTGATATGGCGAAGTGGGTGCCTTCAATGCAAATGCTGCTGGGTAAAATGCTGCCGCATTTAGAAGCAAAATCGGGGCGATTCCACCCGATTATGAAACGCAGTTTTCGGCACACGTTTGCAATCGATAAAGTGACGGATCCCGCGGATGAGGCACATCTTATTGCTTGTTATCAAAGGCATCAAAACGAAGTGTTCGCTTACTTTCATGGCCGCGAAGATTTTATCACGCTCGATATAAGCCATGCGGGGAGCTTGAGTCGCTTGCTGCAATTTTTAGGGTTAACCACGGATTGCCCAACCTTAGGCCAAGTGACGGATAGGGCGCTCTCGGACTCTCAAATAAAAAGTGCACCGAACCAGATATCTCAGGAAGGAACGAGTCAGGAAAAGGCAGCCGTTCAACCACTGCCAGTCAACACCAGCGAGCATGGACTGGATTTCCCTAAATTAAACGCAGGCACACACGTTGCGGCTTGGCATGAATATAAACATCCCAATAAGGTGAACAGTAATAGCGCGGGCCCGCAAAGCCGTAAGTTTTTCGATTATACACTTTAGCTGCACACCTCTATTGCTTGCGGCGTTTCACCACAGTGAGCCAATCGAGGCTCACGCCCGAAATGGCATTAAAGCCGCGGATACGGAAGATAAGTTGCAGTAGCTGCGGCCTTGGGCGCACTTTAGGTTCGACCGAGCGCGGAATAAACCAGAGTGTCACTAAGGCTCGCAGCACGGTCGAGACTAAGAACACCACGAAGATAGGGCTAGATAACACGCTATCCCAACCCGACCAGACTAAAAAGTCCGCCGCATGGGAGGCAATAGTGCCGCCCAATATCGCGCCAACAAATACACAGGCCGCACTCAAGGCTGCTTGCAAAGCGGCGTAGGTAGCAAAGTCACTGCGAAAGGGGCGGATATCATAAAGGTAATTTGCCGTGCTTAAGGTGAAGCCGCTCCACGCCAAGCCAGAGAAAGCTTGGATAGCTAAGATATACAGATAGTTATCCGAGAATAGCCACATCAGCGGCAAGCTTGGGATCATACAACTGGTAATGATCATCACTAAACGATTGCCGAATTGATCGCTAAAGCGACCCCAAAATCGCAGGGTGACAAATTGAGTCGCTATCGAAGCCACGCTGGCGAACACAAATTCGAGATAAGTAAACTTCAAGCCTTCCAACATATAAACGGCAAAAAATGGCGCCGAGATCGCAACCATGCCTTGCATACAGGCGACAAACAAACTGTACTGACGAAAAGTTTTATCCTTCCACGCCTCGCGAAAATGACCTATGGTTTGCAAAAATACACCGCGCTGTTTGGGCTCACGCGGTTCGGGATCGTGCATCTGCAGCAGTAGCCAAGCCGACACAAACCGCCCCATCGCCGCGATTGAAAACAACAGACTAAAGCCCAGCCACGCCATCTGCATCGAGTCGGTTAAGGTAAGTATGCCGCCGCCAATAAAGAACACACTCAAAGATGCGCCCATAGTGAGCCGAGTGCGCGCGGCGAAGAAAGTGCCTCGGCGCCGTTCGGGAACCATAGAACCCATCCACGCCCGCCAATGGGGTTGAATTAGATTGATAAAGCCATGGTAACCAACGGCTAAAGCGATAAAGATCCACACCGCATGTTCAGGGCCGAAAGCGGCTAACGCGCCCATCGCCAGCACAACACAAGCCTGAAAGGCGGCGCAAAAGACAATAAAAGTTCGACGGGAGAAATGGCTGGCGAGCCAGACAGATAAAAGCTGGGAGATAGCGCCAAAAAGCTGAGGTAACCCCGTGACAAAGCCCATCTGCGCTAGGCTGGCACCGAGAAAAATAGCGTAGGCATTGAAGAAATTATCGCTGGTCGCCGTCATCATAGACGAGGCAACCGCCTCCTGCTGCGAGCGACGCAGGGTACATCTTAACCAAGAGTTACGTTCGCTGCGCCGTGAACAAGTGACTAACGGCTGCGCCACAGATGAATCCATACCAAGCACAAATCCATATAATATTAAGGGATATTGCTCGATTATGTCGGATGAAATGCCATCTGCCTAGGGCTTATACCAATCCTATTAAAGCAAAACGCCCAAAGCAAAGCCTTGGGCGTTTTGTTTATCAGTGCATTGGATCGATAAACTGGCGCAATCACCAAGATCCATATCCTGACTTAGAAATAAGCTTTAAGTACCGTTTCTTGGTCGAGCAAACTTTGGTATAAGGTAAACTGATTGGCGGCGCGGTCCAGATTGTGGCCTTCGCGGTGGATGTGGAAATACACATCACCGTTAAGATAATCCGTTAAAAAACGCACGCCTATCATCAAACAAATCACCCGCGCACCGAGCCACAGACTGCGTTTTTCGTCTCCCGTTAAGACATCACCCAACTCGCTCAAGTAGCCACGGCAAATCGCGGCGAAGATATCTTGGCGCACTTGAACTTTATCCAAGGCCGTTGAGTCTTCTTCCTCTGGTGAGCAGAAAGTGCGAACCATGTCGCCGAAGTCATACATCAGATGACCTTTCATGCAGGTATCTAAATCGATAATCGCCATACTGGACATGTCGCGTTTATCGAAAAGCATGTTATTGATTTTAGTGTCGTTATGACAAATTCGCAGCGGTAGCTTTGGCGATATTTCCGCGAGTTCATCCAGCAATGCCTGCTGAGATAACGCGTAATCGACCCAATGACGGCAAAGATCTAAACGGTGTTGGCTATCGAGTTCGGCGGCCTGTTGCAACAAAGCCATGCGTCCCGGTAAATGGTGAAATTGAGGGATCACATCTTCGAGCTGAGTTGCATCAAAGTCACTCAGGGCTGAAGCAAAGTGACCAAAGGCCTTAGCCGCCATCTCTGCTTCTTGTTCCGACTTAACCACTTCAATACTGAGACTATGGGGCAAGTAACTGATCGCGCGCCAAAATCCTTGTTCGCCTAAATCGATAGCCAATTCACCCTCTTGGGTTAAACAAGGGCTAACGACTTTCAGGCCGTATTGTTGCTGCAACGATTTAGCGCATAAATGATGGCTAATTTTATCGGCATTGCTAACCAAAGCGTTGGGCGTTTTAAATACCTCAGTATTAATTCGCTGCAATACTAATTCGCCCGCTGGCCAGCGCACCAACAGGGTGTCATTGATGTGGCCATTACCGAGGGCAGAAATTTTTGCCTCGGCGGCTTCAATACCAAAATGAGGCAACACTGACTGCCTGATGAGTTTAATCACTCAATAACTCCGTTAATTTTTGTTTTACCCAGACAGTGTCCTGCGGATAAGTCACGCCGAGCCAGGGCTCACAGGCAACATCGACATAGACAGGCAAACCTTGCTCAATGCCCGCTTGTACTATGGCGGGTAAGTAACATTCAGACTTAGGTTGTTGACCTTGTTGCCCGATAAATTCGGTTAATTCACGTTTAATAACATCAAATATGCTTGGGGAGAAGCCCCAGCAAGTCATAGAGACCAGGGACTCGGGCGGCAAACTCGCATGTCCCTGTGGGCCATCACCCACCAATTGACCAGCTTGATCGGCGATATTGAGCCATTCGGCAACCGATTTAAGCTGACCATTTTCAACCTGACACAGACCCCGGTTAACACCGCCGTGCTCCGACAATGTGAGTTCTATGGGATAAGCCACCATCATCCACTCTGTCGGTCTCCTGCTTAAGCCTTTGGCTAAAGAGGCAAAAGCGCTATCACCATAAAAATCATCGGCATTGATAACGGCCATTGGTCCTTTAACGAGATGGCGCGCACTCCACAGTGCATGGGCCGTGCCCCAAGGTTTAAGCCTGTGGCTGAGATCAACCAGCTGCGCCGCTTCGGGTAAATCCGTTAAGGCTTGATAGCAAAAATGATAGGCAAAATCGGCGGGCAAAAACCGTGTCAGTATCTCAGTTAACTCAGTTTCTAACTCAGGGCGGATCACCAGCACAGCACGCTGAAAGCCACTGCGAATGGCCGACATGATCGATAACACCAACATGGGTTCGCCAGCGGGACCGAGCGCTGCCAATTGCTTATCGCCGCCGAAACGACTACCTAGCCCTGCAGCCATAATGACTAAGGTCAATTCTGTATTCATGCTGGATTGATATATTCAGTTCAAATTTAAAGATGTTTCCCCAAACCGCCGCGTCCAATACCAAGGCATAACGCATTTAAAACGCGGTTTGAGAAAAAGAGGAGCAAAAGTGTAATCTACCCCTCTAATTGTGACTAGCATTTAAGCAGAAATTTTATCGACTTAAGTTGCAGGCCTAAGCTGCGACCTAACTTGCAGTCTAAATCAACGCGCTATGTAATCACCAAAAGTGCGATTCTGTTCCAATATCGCTTGGCTGCCCTTAAGGCTGAACTTATAACCACACAGGCTGATACTGCCACGGCGCGCAAGGTCCACTATGATGGCTTGGGTGTCGAGTGGGGTGAATCGCGCCTCGGTAGCTGAGTCGGCTTTCAAGTCCACAGTCACAGGGCGATAGTCAGTGCCATTGTTAAAGGACAACAGGCTACAGGTTTTATCGCCCTTTGCCGTCGCTAAGGACCACAGATTTTGCGCTTTACCTTTCTCACCGAGCCAACGCATGATCAAGATGTCATCCTCAAGCGCTACAGAAAAACCGTCAGGTAACGCGAGCGTCACCCGCTCACCCGCATAGGGCGCAATCGCGTTAACCGTTACCACTTCTGCGCCGTCGCCCGTCTCAGCATCGCCATTTGGCCAAAGGCCCCACATTAAGGCGAGCACGACCACAACACCACAACCTATCCCCGCAGGACGCCAATAACGGCGTTCCAGTTTAGGCAGCTTAATCTTAGGTAGTACGAAGAACCGCTTTAGCGGCGCTAAAAACTCGAACAAACCGCGAAACAGCTCGGTCATCGAGCCAGAATCTTTCGCTTCGGCGCGGCGTTGACGTACTTCTTCGGCATGATCTCGATCGTTAAAGCTATCTAGTTCGTCATCTTCTTCGGCGGCAAAACGCCAACCGGGTTCTGTACTACGTTCGGCAGGATCTAATTGGGCCGCGTTAAAGTCGACATGTTTTAAATCTACATTGGCGACATCAACGTCGACTAAATCAATGTTGGTCTGTTCAATACGACTGGCGTTAGCGGGGCGAAAATCCGCATGACTGTCGGGCACCACAAAATCGGCAGGATTTTGCGTCATCCGAGTTAGGGCATCAAAACGCAGTTCATCTTGGCGCTGGGCCTCAAGCTCGGCATCCGCCGCGCTCATAGTCGAGGCGACAATAGGTTCTGCAACTGTTGATTTAGCGACTATTGGTTCAGGGGCAATGGGTTCAACATGGGCAGATAAATCCACCTCAGGCTCAGAGGCCGTTGCGGCGCTAATGGCCTGTGCATGCGACTGCTCAACATGCGGCTCATGTCGTTCAACTTGAGGCTGCGCTTGAACATGGGCGGTCGATTTAGCTGCCTGTCTTGCGGCAACATCTTGAGTTTCTATCTCTTTAGCCGCCGCCTTTGGAACGATCGTCGGCTCCACACGGCGCCTAGGCATAGCTTGTGATGTGGGCGCATCCAGCTCAGGGCCAAAATAACCGTAGCGATAATCGACTATGGTTGGTGCCGGTAAACGCCAGCCCCAAAACGTCAGTCCAGCGGCTAACACTAAACTCAAGCCGATCAAGGCAATATGCACATCGGCCGTTAACAGCCCGATGAAAATAAATAATGGTAATAGGAATACGCCAATCAAGCCTTTTGACTTATTGGCATCGGCCAAACGACGCAAACTGGCGAGCCCTAATAAAGGTAAGCCCAACAATGCCAGTAAATACATCAGGAAATTAGCCCCAAAAGCAGCGGCGGCAAGTGCAATACAGACGTAAACGCCAACACTGATTGCGACAAAGCGGGGACGAGAATCACGCCCGTGAAGGCAGAAAAGAGATTTTAACAGCACGACCCTTCCTTTATTGTTGTAAAAACGAGATACAAAAAGACACTCATTGCCTTATTCGCACGAGCGTAACCAATTTACCCGCAATTGTCAGTGCCTACGACCCTAGTCGGATAAAAATGCGCATAATATCGAAGTAAATCTAAAATAGGCTTAAATTGCTGGCCTACAAGCCCTAGTATTTCTACGGTCAAAATCGGTATAATGCTCGGCTTTCTGAGCCCTTCTTGCGTTAACCAATTGGATATTTAGCTCATGACCGCACGCGGAAATTTATTTATTGTGTCGGCGCCAAGTGGCGCAGGTAAATCCTCGCTGATCTCGGCCTTGCTTAAAGACAAGCCCGCTGACATGCAAGTTTCGGTATCACATACCACCCGCGCGCCACGCCCAGGTGAAGTCGATGGTCAACACTATCACTTCGTTAATGTTGAACAATTCAAAGCGTTAATTGCTGAAAATGCCTTTTTTGAATGGGCAGAAGTGTTCGGCAATTACTACGGTACCTCGCGCCATGTGATTGAACATACGCTCACCCAAGGTATCGATGTTTTCCTCGATATCGACTGGCAAGGTGCCGAGCAAGTGAAAGCCGTGATGCCAGATGCCGTTGGTGTGTTTATTCTGCCACCCTCGAAAGCCGAGCTAGAACGTCGCCTCACTGGCCGTGGCCAAGACAGTAGCGATGTGATCGCCAGCCGTATGGCACAGGCGGTTTCTGAAATGTCGCACTATAAAGAATATGATTTTATTATCGTCAATGACGATTTTGACACTGCCTTAGCCGATTTGCGTGCCATCATTCGCAGTCAGCGCTTAACAGGTGCTAGTCAGATCCACGCGCAAAATGATATGCTTCACGATCTGTTGGCAGGATAGCTGTCATAGTGTACAATTTTGCGTCATTTTTTCCCTAGATAAACTGGAGTTTCAACACATGGCTCGCGTAACTGTAGAAGACGCCGTAGAACAAATCGGCAACCGTTTTGATATGATCTTGGTTGCGGCGCGTCGTGCTCGCCAAATCGCCGTGCAGGGTAAAGACCCTATGGTTGAAGAGATGAACGACAAACCAACGGTTATCGCCCTGCGTGAAATCGAACTAGGTTTAGTTAACGCTCACACCTTAGATGCCGATGAGCGTCAAACGGTACGTGAACGTGAAGCAGCTGAAATTGCAGCAGTTTCAGCCATTGCTGAAGGCCGTTCATTATAAGAGTTGTTGAGTAAACACCTGTTTAGGTAAAAGGAGAGCTGCCACTTGTATCTGTTTGAAGGTCTAAAGGAATCTGCTTCCGGTTACTTAGAACCCGAACAGGTAGAATTGCTCAAGCAGGCGTACCAGATTGCGCGCGATGCCCACGAAGGGCAAATGCGCACGAGTGGCGAACCTTATATTACTCATCCGGTTGCGGTTGCCCGCATCCTTGCTGACATGCGTCTTGATCATGAGACGCTGATGGCAGCACTGCTACACGACACTATCGAAGATACTCATGTCACCAAAGACGATTTAGCCGAACTATTCGGTGTCGCGGTGGCCGAGCTCGTCGAAGGCGTGTCAAAACTCGATAAGCTAAAATTTCGCGACAAGAAAGAAGCTCAGGCTGAAAACTTCCGTAAAATGATGATGGCGATGACGCAGGATATCCGCGTTATCCTCATCAAGCTTGCCGATAGAACCCACAATATGCGTACCTTAGGCGCCCTGCGTCCCGACAAACGTCGCCGTATCGCCCGTGAAACCTTAGAAATCTACGCGCCCATCGCTAACCGTCTCGGTATCCATAACATCAAGACAGAGTTAGAAGACTTAGGTTTCCAAGCGTATTACCCCATGCGATATCGGGTGCTTAAAGAAGTCGTTAAAGCTGCCCGTGGCAATCGTAAAGAATTGATCCAAGGCATTGAAGCCGCTGTGTATACGCGCTTAAACGATGCGGGTATTCCAGGAAAAGTTAAAGGCCGCGAGAAAAATCTCTACTCCATCTATAACAAGATGCAGAGTAAAGAGCTGCAATTCCAAGAAGTGATGGATATCTACGCCTTTAGGGTGATAGTCGATTCCATCGACACTTGTTATCGCGTACTCGGCGCCATGCACGGACTGTATAAACCTCGCCCCGGTCGTTTCAAAGATTATATTGCTATCCCTAAAGCCAACGGCTATCAGTCACTTCATACCTCTTTGTTTGGTCCACACGGCGTGCCCGTTGAGATCCAAATTCGTACCGAAGATATGGACCAGATGGCCGACAAAGGGGTTGCTGCACACTGGGCCTACAAAGGCGGTGCGCAAACAGGCCAAGGCACGACGACTCAAGTGCGTGCCCGTAAGTGGATGCAAAGCTTGTTGGAATTACAACAAAGCGCCAGCACCTCATTCGAATTCGTTGAAAACGTGAAGACGGAACTCTTCCCAGAAGAGATTTATGTGTTCACCCCTGAAGGTCGCATTCTGGAATTACCCGTGAATGCCACCGCGGTAGACTTTGCCTACGAAGTGCATACAGATGTGGGTAATACCTGCGTCGGTGCCCGCGTTAACCGCCAAGCGTATCCGCTCAGCCAGCCGTTAATTTCAGGCCAAACTGTTGAAATCATTACCGCCAAAGGCGCCCGTCCGAATGCCGCTTGGCTGAACTTTGTGGTAACAGGTAAGGCCCGCGCCAAAATCCGCCAAGTGCTGAAAAGCCTTAAGGGTGATGACGCGATTGCGCTCGGTCGCCGCTTGCTCAACCATGCGCTCGGCAAGACTAAGCTCGACAGCATTCCGCCTGAGCAAATTGAAAAAGTCATTCGCGATACTAAACACACCACGCTCGATTCACTGCTCGCCGACATCGGCCTTGGCAATGCCATGAGCATAGTTATCGCCCAGCGTTTGATTGGCGATAATCTTGAGAATCAAGAAAGCCGCGACGGCCACATGATGCCAATTCGTGGCGCTGAAGGCATGCTCGTTACCTTCGCGAACTGTTGCCGCCCAATCCCTGGTGATGCGGTAATTGCCCACGTGAGCCAAGGTAAGGGCTTAGTGGTACACATGGAAAACTGCGCCAACATTCGTGGTTATCAAGGCGAGCCTGACAAGTATATTCCTGTGCAATGGGATAATGTCGAAGGCGTTGATTACCAAGCCAACCTGCGGGTCGAAATCGTTAACCACCAAGGCGCACTGGCGAAGATCACCTCGATCATTGCCGCCGAAGGCTCGAACATTCACAACCTCAGTACAGAGGAACGAGATGGCCGCGTGTATTTGATCAACCTGCGGATTTCGGTGAAAGACAGGATCCATTTAGCCAACGTGATGCGCCGAATTAGGGTACTGCCCGAAGTGCTGCGTACGTCCCGTAATCGTTAATTAACTCAACATTAGAGAGAGCGTCATGGCAGAAAAAATCATCATAGCGACCGAAAACGCCCCTGCGGCCATCGGCACTTATTCACAGGCCGTCAAAGTCGGCAGCACAGTATATTTATCCGGCCAAATTCCGCTTGTGCCAAGCACAATGCAAATTGTCAGCGATGATTTTGAAGCGCAAGTAGTGCAAGTATTTGAAAACCTAACGGCAGTTTGTACTGCTGCGGGTGGTTCAATCAACGATATCGTTAAGCTCAACATCTTCCTGATTGATTTAAGCCACTTTGCAAAAGTGAATGAAATCATGAGCCGTTACTTCAGCCAGCCATACCCTGCCCGTGCAGCTATCGGCGTGAAGCAATTGCCGAAGGATTCTCAAGTTGAAATGGATGGCGTGATGGAGCTGTAAGCTCTGGCATTCCCCTTCAACCAACAAAAAGGCACTGCGGCGCCTTTTTTGTTGCCGCCACCAGCCTCTCTGACGCTTGCCATTCTCTTCATCTTATTTTCATACTCAACTTGTAGGCTTTGGGCTCCATTCTCATATTTTACAATCCTGTAAACTATTTGCGCGGGCTCACAAAACTCGCCATACTGGGTGCAGCAAAATAACAATAAAGAACAGGGAATTGCCAATGGATACAGCGATTAAGACGCCAATTGAAATGCTGGCGCACTGGGCTAAGACTCAGGGGGATCAAGTCTATTTACGCCAACCTATCAAGGGTCAATTCCTTGATTTTACTTGGGCCGAAGTTCAAGAAAAAGTGCAACAACTGGCCGGAGCCTTACAGCATCTAGGCCTAGAGCGCGGTGATAAGATTGCCGTACTCTCTAAAAACTGCGCCGAATGGTTTATCACCGACCTTGCGTTAATGCACGGCGGCTATGTCAGCGTGCCGATTTACCCAACGGCCAACACAGATACCATTCGCTATGTGCTGCAACACAGCGGTGCAAAAGCCATTTTCCTCGGCAAGCTCGACCATTGGGCCGACCAAGAAGCCGGTGTCGGCGGCGAGCTGCTACGTCTTGCTATGCCCTACGATACAATGCCAGCCCAATATCAATGGGAACAATTACTTAAACTAGGTTATCCCCTAGTTGATGCCCCGCTACCGACGCTTGATCAAGTGATGACACTTATCTATACCTCTGGCTCAACGGGTCAACCTAAGGGCGCGATTCAAACCTTCGCTAGCTATGGCTGGACTTGCCAAGCGGTAGTGCGTGATTTACGCACCGACGGCAATGACAGACTGTTATCCTATTTGCCTTTAGCGCACATCACAGAGCGCGTCGCGATTGAAGGTTCATCCTTCTATTCCGGCAGCGTGGTCGCCTTCGTCGAGAGTCTCGACTCCTTCGTCGCCGACGTGCAAAGGGCAAAACCGACGGTATTCTTCTCAGTTCCGCGTTTGTGGAGCCTGTTCCAGAAAAACATCATAGACAAAATTGGTGTTAGTAAACTGAATCTATTGCTGAAGATCCCGTTAATCAGCAGCTTAGTAAAACACAAAATCCATAAAGGCTTAGGTTTGAACCATTGTCGTTTACTCGGCTCTGGCTCTGCGCCGATCCCGCCGTCGCTGATCCACTGGTATCACAGCATTGGTCTGAATATCTGTGAAGCTTGGGGCATGACAGAAAACTGCGCCTACTCGATTATCAACTACCCCTTCGATGCCCGTAAAATTGGCACTGTGGGTCGCCCGGTTGAGGATTGTCAGATCCGCCAAGGCGAAGATGGTGAGCTACTGCTTAAGAGTCCAGGGTTGATGACGGCTTATTATCTACAGCCCGAAGCCACTGCTGCAGCCTTCGACGCCGATGGTTTCTTCCACACTGGCGATTTGTGCTCCATCGATGCCGATGGTTGCGTGACGATTACCGGCCGAGTGAAGGACAACTTCAAAACCGCCAAAGGTAAATATGTCGCGCCCGTGCCGATTGAACGTAAATTGGCGCAGGACCCGCATGTTGAACTGATCTGCGTGATTGGCTCTGGCCTGCCGCATCCGATCGCATTAGTGCAATTATCCGAAGGCGCTAGTTTGCAGGCCCGCGAAGAAGTCCGCGCTTCACTCAAGGCGACACTCGATAGCGTGAATCCGCACTTAGAGTCACATGAACATGTGGATGCGATTATCGTGGTTAGCGATCCTTGGACGATTGAAAACGATGTGCTAACGCCGACGCTGAAGATCAAACGCCATGTGCTTGAAAAAGCGTTTAGCGAACGCGTTGATGGTATTCGTGGCGCTCAAGTTCGCTGGGAAGATGAGTTAACGCAGAAATAACTCGGCAAAACATAGAGATAGCCAATGTGGTTATCGGCTCAAATCTAGCACGCCTCGGCGTGCTTTTTTATGACATATTCTGTCAAATTTCGATAAAACCACGTATCATATGCGTCTGTCGGCTAAGGGATGATTCCCTTGTACTTTCCCATTCAATATAGGTTTAACAAAGTCCCGTGATGCTCATTACACTCTCGATTATTGGCGGTTTTATTATTTTAACCTTAGGCGCCGAAGCCCTAGTCCGTGGCGCGAGTTCTATCGCCCTACGCTTAGGTATTACGCCACTTATCATAGGCTTAACTATTGTTGCCTTTGGTACTAGCGCACCAGAACTGGCCGTGAGTGTCAAATCTGCCCTCGCCGGAAACAGTGGTATCGCCTTAGGAAACGTTATCGGCTCTAACATTGCCAACATAGGTTTAATCCTAGCGATCACGGCACTAATCCGCCCTATCCAAGTGCAATCCCAAGTGGTGAAGCGCGATATCCCTTTGATGATCTTGGCTTCTATGCTGTTCTGGGGACTCTTGTTAGACGGCGAACTCAGCCTTATTGACGGTGTGGTACTGCTGTCTCTACTGTTCGGATATTTAACCTTTAGCTATATCAGCTCGAAAAACAGCAAGAATGAAGAAGAGATTGAAGCGGGTCCCAATAACCCACTGCTTTCTGGCCTGTTCATCCTAGTCGGCATTAGCATGTTAGTTGGCGGCGGTATTCTGTTTGTGAACGGCGCGGTAGATTTAGCGAAAACCTTCGGCGTGAGCGAAGTCATTATCGGCTTAACGATCGTGGCGATAGGTACCAGTATGCCAGAGTTAGTGACCTCAGTGATTGCGGCATTAAAAGGCCAAAGCGATATCGCTATCGGCAACGTTGTTGGTTCTAACCTGTTCAATATTTTGGGCATTTTAGGCGTTACTGCCATAGTGCATCCAGTGTCATCACTCGGCTTCCAACCCTTCGACTTTATGGTGATGCTAGCCTTAGCCGTTGTGATTCTGCCTTTTGCATGGACGGGATTGCGCATCGGCCGCCGCGAAGGCTCTGTACTACTACTGAGCTATTTAGGCTATATGGGTTACCTGATCAACCAAGCGAGCGCTCAAGCTTTGGTATAACACTCAGCGGTAATCCCCACTTAAAACACCGGAGCCTCTCCGGTGTTTTGCTATCTGAGTTTCGCACTTTTTAAAAAAGACAAGTTTAACACCCTTCAACTAATGACATTTGTCATGCGAAAGCCATGACCTTTGTGTCTGCATTTCTCCTAACGAATTTCTGATAATGAGTCCGTACCCAAGCACTGGGAAACTCACTCAATAAGGAAATACCATGAAAACATTTCTACTCGTCTCAAGCTTAGCGCTTATCAGCAGCCACGCGTTTGCAGCGTCGCCCTCTAACGCTAACATCACTAACATAGATGCAGCCTCAAACTCGATGAACCTAGCGCAGCTGCAACAACTGAGTGCCAGCACCCAAGATTACGACAAAGCCTATGCGAACTATCGCTTAGCCATCAGCGCCAATGTCATGGGGCAAAAAGCCCTCGCCAGTAGTGCTCTGACCAATGCGCAAACGGCTCTGGAAGCCTTAGAAACCAGCCAAGCTGACGCCGAATCCCTAGCGCTGTTATCGTCGGTTTATGGCATGCAAATCGCTTTAGACAATAGCAAAGGCGCAACGCTCGGGATGAAATCAGCCAATGCCATTGCCAACGCCGAACAATTAGCACCTCACAATCCGCGGGTCGCATTGGTGAAAGCCATCGCCGCCTATAACACCCCAGCTATGTTTGGCGGCAGCATGCAAAATGCTAAGACGCTCGCCACTACCGCCATAGAAAGATTCGCCCAACCTTGCGACGACATTTGTTGGGGCGAAGCCGAAGCTTATACCTGGCGCGGACTCGCTAAACAGGAATTAGGCGATACCCAAGGCGCGATTGAAGATTGGCATCAAGCCATCAAAGTGCAAGCAGATTACGGTTGGGCAAAATTTTTGCTTCAACAAAATCAGCAATTAAGTGCAAACTAGATCCCATTGTTAACAGGGACTGATGGCGCTGACCCCAGCGCCAACCCCTAAACAGAATAAATCAAGGCAGATGCCTCCTTTAGCATTCAAGGGGCAACTATGAACAATCAACACAGTTTCACAGAGGCATCATGATGAGCACTCCCCTTCAGCTCGAACGAAAACTTGCTTGGGTGTATTTGATAAACTTAGTGTTTTATCTTATCCCTCTAGCCATAAATCCCTATCCAAGCTGGAAAATCGCCCTCAGTTTTGCTGTGTTAATCCCTTTTATTGCCAGCTATTTTTGGACCTATAAGTGCAATAACCGTAGCGCCTATCGGCCCATTCTGATTATGGTGGCGATAGCAATAGCGATCACCCCAATCAACCCAGGATCTATCTCACTATTCACCTTTGCGGCTTTTTTCATTGGCTTTTTTTACCCTCTAAGGACCTGTCTATTGGCGCTTGCTGCCATCATCGGACTACTGTTTGCCCTCAATGAGATTTACCACTTTAACAGTTACTACTTTCCGCTTTACGGCTCGGGGTTAGTGCTCGGCGTGGGTATGTTTGGTGTCGCCGAACGCAGACGTTATCGGCATAAATTAAAAGAACAGCAAAGTGCCCAAGAAATTACCACCTTGGCCACTATGCTTGAGCGTGAGCGTATCGCGCGCGATCTACACGACATTATGGGCCACAGCTTATCTTCGATTGCGCTTAAGGCGGAACTGGCCGAAAAACTGCTGGAAAAACAAGAATACCAACTAGCCACTATCCAGCTTAATGAACTCGGTCAAATCGCCCGCGAGAGCCTCAGCCAAATTCGCCATACTGTATCGGATTACAAACATAAAGGACTCGCGGATAGCGTGACACAACTGTGTAAACTATTGAGGGAAAAAGGGATCAGTGTCGAGCTAACAGGCAGTATCCCCAAATTACCCGCCAGAATGGAGAGTCAGCTAGGGTTAATTGTCACTGAACTGGTGAATAATATTTTACGCCATAGCGGCGCAAGTCAATGTATTATCGACTTTATTCAACAGCCAGAACGACTAATCCTTGAAGTCAAAGATAATGGCACAAGTAAACCTATCGCCGAAGGCAATGGCCTCACTGGCATACGCGAACGTCTCGACAGCTTAGGCGGCAGCTTGAGCTATAATCTCGAACAGGGATATGCATTTACCGTCAGTTTACCTTTGCAGGGAGCAACAGATTAATGAAGATTTTATTGGCGGAAGACCAAGCCATGGTGCGAGGCGCGCTCGCCGCACTCCTCACGCTTGCGGGAGGCTTTAATATCACCCAAGCGAGTGACGGCGACGAGGCCCTAGGCCTACTCAAACAGCAAAGCTTTGATCTCTTGCTAACCGATATCGAAATGCCTGGCCGCACAGGCCTAGAACTGGCAACTTGGTTAAAGGATCAACATAGTCAAACTAAGGTCGTAGTCATTACCACCTTTGGCCGCGCGGGCTATATCAAACGGGCTATCGAAGCCGGTGTCGGCGGGTTTCTGCTAAAAGATGCGCCCTCGGAAACCTTAGTCAACGCGATTCAACAAGTTATGGCGGGTAAACGGGTGATCGATCCTGAACTTGCCATGATGGCAATTGGTGACGTCGACCCACTCAACGATAAAGAGCGCCGTGCTCTTCGCCTCGCCAGTGAAGGCAAATCCACCGCCGACATCGCCGAAACCCTCTTTATCGCCGAAGGCACAGTGCGCAACTACCTCTCCGAAGCCATAGCCAAACTCAATGCTAGCAACCGAATCGATGCAGCACGCATCGCCAAACAAAAGGGCTGGCTGTAATCACGCTCACGGTTAACTACTCTTTCGTTCATATCGACAATTTTTGCGGCCTTAGCCGAAACCTAAGGGCCGCAAACTGACGTTAATTATGCAGGCAAATAAGTCCCTCATTCTGCTTGAGATTGCCTTACGCTTATTCTCTGTTAATATATGTATAAATTCACAGTGATTGAGTGCTAACGACTTGCAGCAATTGGATCTTGTTCCGATCACCGACCTCAAAGGCGTCGCCAAAAAGGTCGCGGAGAAACTCGCAAAGCTCGGCATCACAACAGTACAAGATCTGCTGTTTCACTTACCCCTGCGCTACGAAGACAGAACCCAAATCTATCCGATTGCCGCCCTTATGCCCGGCAGTTACGGCACCATAGAGGCTGAAATCCAATCGACGCAAATCATCCAAGGCCGCAAGCGCATGCTGGTCTGCAATGTGCGCGACGATACGGGCAGCTTGAGCCTGCGCTTTTTCAACTTTTCTGTCGCCCAGCGTAATGCCATGCAAAATGGTTTAATGATCCGCGCCTACGGTGAAGTGCGCCGTGGCGGCCATCAAGCTGAGATAGTGCATCCAGAATATAAAGTCGTGTATCCCGGTGAAGATGTTCACCTAAGCGATACCCTAACGCCGATTTATCCCACAACTGAGGGCTTAAAACAGGCGAGTTGGCTCAAGCTGACCGAGCAAGCTTTGGTATTGCTGGAAGATGGCGGCTTAACTGAGCTGCTGCCACCGCAGTTGCAACCAAACAACATCAGCCTTAAACAAGCGCTGCAAACGCTGCACCGACCGCCTGCGGGGATCTCTCAGTTCGATCTAGAGTTAGGCCAACACCCAGCACAGCAGCGACTCGTACAGGAAGAATTACTCGCCCACAATCTCAGCATGTTACGCCTAAGACAGCGCAGTAATTTAGACGCAGCGGTTGCCATGCAGGCCACAGGACAGTTGCTCAATCCTTTCCTCGCCGCTTTGCCCTTTAAGCCCACGGGCGCCCAGCAAAGAGTGGTGGCCGATATAGGCAAAGATTTAGAAAAACCGCACCCTATGATGCGCTTAGTGCAAGGGGATGTAGGTTCAGGTAAAACCTTAGTCGCAGCGATGGCAGCCCTGCAAGCGATTGAAAACGGTTATCAAGTTGCCATGATGGCGCCAACCGAGCTATTGGCCGAGCAGCATGCGACTAACTTTGCCGCTTGGTTTGAGCCACTCGGGCTTAAGGTCGGTTGGCTGGCGGGTAAACTCAAAGGCAAGGTCAGAGCGCAATCCCTTGCGGACATAGAATCCGGCGCCGCCCAGATGGTGATTGGTACCCATGCTATCTTCCAGCAGCATGTGGTCTTTAACAAACTTGCGTTAATTATCATAGATGAGCAGCACAGATTCGGCGTACACCAACGCTTAGGTCTACGTGAAAAAGGCGTGAGCCAAGGGTTCCACCCGCATCAATTAATCATGACGGCAACGCCGATCCCGCGCACGCTAGCGATGACAGCCTATGCGGACCTCGACACATCCATTATCGATGAACTGCCGCCGGGACGGACACCCGTGACCACAGTGGCGATTGCCGATTCTCGCCGCAACGAAGTGCTTGAACGGGTGCGTAACGCCGTCATCACAGATAAACGTCAGGCCTATTGGGTGTGCACTCTGATTGAAGAATCCGAAGTGCTCGAATGCCAAGCCGCCGAAGACACGGCCGAAGAACTGCGCCTCGCCCTGCCCGAGCTCAATATCGGCCTCGTGCATGGCAGGTTGAAGAGTGCCGAAAAACAGCAAATTATGGCCGATTTTAAGGCGGGCATAATTCATTTACTGGTGGCGACAACCGTGATTGAAGTCGGCGTCGATGTGCCTAATTCCAGCCTGATGATCATCGAAAATCCTGAACGTTTAGGTTTGGCACAACTACACCAACTGCGCGGACGAGTCGGTCGAGGCGCCATTGCAAGCCATTGTGTGTTACTCTACAAGGCGCCATTGAGCCATACCGCCACCCAAAGACTGAGTGTACTCAGACAAAGTAATGACGGTTTCATCATAGCGCAGAAAGATTTAGAAATTCGTGGCCCAGGTGAAGTGCTTGGCACTAAGCAAACGGGACTGGCCGAGCTGAAAATTGCCGATCTGGTGCGCGATCAAGCTTTGATCCCACACATTCAAAAACTGGCAAATCACGTGATGGCGCAGGCCCCCGAAAAAGTCGATGCGATTATCTTACGTTGGCTGGGGCACAAGCAGCACTATGTGCAGGCTTAGGCTGTAAAGGGGAAAGGCCGAGGAGTGACATCTGCCTCGATACTCAAAATAAATTGTTTATGTTCAGCTAAGCGCTATAGACAAGCGCATGGAAACTTGCAAAATGAACCAGCGGCATCCCAATCGTCCGCTCTTGCACTTTTAATGTTAGCTGCATGTATTCACCACGTTACCTTGAAACTCAAGCGAAGGATGTAAAATGCAAGTTAATCAAGATGATAGAATAACACCTCAAGAGACTTCTTCTAGCAGTAATCGCTTTGCGCTTTTTGCGATCGTGCTCGTCGTGCTGCTTTCTGTCGGAGGATATTATTACTACAGCGGTGACTCAGATTCACCTAAACTCATCCCTAACGCGCCAATTGTATTGCCTGAAACACCGCCATCTGAGCCAATGACGCTCGAAAGTGCGCAAGAACCAGAAACCACTGAGACGACGCCTGCCGTTACAGAAACAAACACCAACAGCACAGAAGCCCCTGCGGTAACTGAGCCTGAAGTGGTTGCAGAACCAGTACCTGCACTGGCTGAAAGTGATGCATTCGTACAACAAAAAGCCCTCGCCATTATCGATAACAATGTGCTGGGTTCTGCATTAGTGCAGCAAGATCTCGCGCGCCAATTTGTGGTGTTTGTCGATAACTTAGCTCAGGGCGAATTAACCCGAAAAGTGAGTCCACTCAAAGGCCCAGAGAAGCATTTCTCGGTTTCTGAAATCACCAACAAAGTGTATTTAAATCCTGAGGGTTTCCACAGATACGATGCCTATGTTGACTCGATTGCCAAAATGGACGAACAGACGTTAATGGTCACCTATAAGCAAATGACGCCTATGCTAGAGGAAGCCTTTACCGAACTCGGCTACAGCAACGCTAAATTCAACGACAGAATGCTGCAAGCGATTAAAATACTGCTCGCGGCGCCTATCATTGAAGATCCGATTGAGCTGAGCTCTATTAGCGTTAACTATCAATTTGTTGACCCTAACTTAGAGGCACTACCCAGCGCGCAAAAACTGCTGATCCGTATGGGGCCAGAAAATACCCGCAAGCTAAAAGTAGCCCTACGCAAACTCGAGAACCAACTGGCGCAGTAAAACTTTGCCGTGGTGAAGACAAAAGGCGCTCGGTGCGCCTTTTTCATTTTGACCGTAAATCGCTAGGATAAAAAAGCCTGTCGAATGAGAATGCCATTGCGATATTTGTTACACAAATTCGATCTAACTGCCGAAAATCGCAGCACTTGATCCCATTGCATTAACCCATACAATGCAAATGGCTTCATAAAAACGCTGGGCATAGTGTAGAATGACCCCGCTGTAGAGGTCATTCCAGCGTCATTCATCAAACGCGTTTACACCTCACTATGGTATGACAATCCATCAATGTTCTAACTTAGTTAGGGATAACTAAGACAGCTTAAATTTAGTGTCGAGGCAAAGTAGTGCAACTAACATTCAGCATTCTCTCCTGGGGCGCTTGGTCTCCCCAATATCAGCACCCGCAAAGTTGGCAAACTTGGTGCAAGAATTCGGCTGAATTAAATCTCGGTACGTCACAGTCTGATAGCACAGCTCCCGCACTCAAACACGTTCCCGCCATGCAGCGCCGCCGTTTTAGTCGCTTAACTAAGATGATGTTAGAGGTGAGTTTTCAGTGCGATATGCCGGCGAACTGCCGCTCTATTTTTGCCTCGCGCCATGGTGAGTTACAGCGCACCATAGGACTGCTCGAAGACATTATCGCCAAACAGCCCTTATCGCCCTTAGGTTTTAGTCAGTCGGTACACAATACCGCTAGTGGCATTTTTGGCATAGTGGCAGCCAATACCGCGCCATCGACCTCAGTTGCAGCAGGTACCGAAACCCTGTCACAAGCTATGGTTGAAGCCTTCGCCCAATTACACCAATCGCCAGAACCCTTGCTGTTAGTGTTCGGTGATGATCCTGTGCCACCTGTGTACGATGAGTTTACCCAAGAATTTGAATTACCTTTGGCCCTAGGCTTACAGCTCGCGCCCTTCGATGCCCCCGCTTCAGTCAAGCTCACAGTCAGCCGCATCTGTGAGTCGACAGCATTAAACCCTTTGACCTATGGCGCTTTTACCCACGCCCTAGCGACAACGCAAAATATTTCAGGCTGCTTATCCCAATGGCATTGGAAGCTAGAGCATGTTTGATACAACCCACAGCCATGACGCTGCCAATAGCCATGAAGATTCAATGCACAATGCCGCTTATACCCCGCCGGAAACTCGCCGCGCAGGGCTGAATTATGTGCCACGTTGGCTCGGTGGCGTGAGTTGTTATATCGCCTTTGGCTTAGGCGGCTTATTAAGCTCCTTGACCATTCTGCCGCTACTGCGTTTTTGGCCAGGCACGCCTGAGGAACGGATTATTCGAGTCCAAAAGGCCGTGCATCTAATGTTCAAAGGCTTTGTCGCCATGCTCACTTGGGCGGGCGTGATCCACGTTAGCACCCACAGAGCACAACAATTGCACGACGCAAAAGGCGTTATCGTTATCGCCAATCATCCCAGCTTAGTGGATGTGGTGGTGTTGATAAGCCTCATGCCCAATGCGGGCTGCATAGTGAAACAAGGTTTATGGCGTAATCCATTTTTGCGTGGTGTGGTGTCCTGCGCGGGTTATATCCCCAATCGCGGCGCCGAACTCATGCTAGAGGATTGCCGTGAAGTGCTCGCTAGGGGCACCAATTTAATTATCTTCCCCGAGGGCACACGCACGGTTGTCGGCGCGACCATTAACGACTTTGCCCGCGGCGCCGCCAATATTGCCTTAAGGACAGAAGCCGATATTTTACCTGTGGTGCTGCGTACCAATGTGCGTGGTTTGACAAAGGAGCAACCTTGGTATGAGATCCCAAGGCAAACCATGGGGATGGCCGTTGAAATCGGCACAACAGTTTCTTACCAGAAGTACCAAGCGTCTTTAGGTGAGCATGCAAAAATGGCCCGGCAGCTGACGCGGGATCTTGAACACTACTATAAACAACAACTCGAAAATAATTATGAACTTAAACAATGAAATAAAGCAGTTAATCATCGACTGCCTCGATCTTGAAGACGTCAGTATTGATGATATTGAAACCGATGCGCCGCTCTTTGGCGAAGGTCTAGGCTTAGATTCTATCGACGCCCTCGAACTCGGCTTAGCCATCAAGAAAAAATTTGATGTTAAAATCGAAGCGAACTCGGATGCCACTAAGGCCCATTTCCACAGTGTTGCCAGCTTAGCTAGCTTTATCGAATCCCAGCGCCCATAGGAGAGGAATATGCAAAATCGTGAACAAATCCTCGCCATGCTGACCACTATTTTAGTGGACGAATTCGAAATTGAGGCTGAGGCAATTACGCCTGAAGCCAACCTGTATGAAGAGCTCGATCTCGACAGTATTGATGCCGTCGACTTAGTGATAAAGCTGCAACAAATGACAGGTAAAAAGATCCAACCCGATGAATTTAAATCCGTTCGCACAGTCAACGATGTGGTGAATGCCATCGAAGGTTTAGTTAAAGACTAATGCGCGCCTTGCTACAAGTCTTAACCGCCCTCACATTGCTGGCCTATCCGGTTGCCGTGTATTTCGGGCTGAATTATTTGCCTGCTGGCACCATAGCGCTCGTGCTGTGTGTATTGCTGATTGTGCGGTTAATGCTACAAAAGCAAAAGGTTAAGACGTTAGTATTGCCCCTGTTTGTGGGGATTGCGCTTACGGCAGGCAGTTATCTTGCCAAGCGCAGCGACTGGCTTTTGTATTACCCTGTGGTAATAAATCTGACTATGCTGGCTCTGTTCAGTTATTCACTGCACACTGGCCCATGCATGATAGAGCGTTTAGCCCGCTTGAAAGAACCCGATTTACCGGATGAAGCCATTCCGTATCTTAAAAAAGTCACCCTACTTTGGTGCGGCTTATTTATCTTAAATGGCTCAATGGCGGCTTATACCGCTGGCTTTACTAGCTTAGCAACCTGGACCTTGTATAACGGTTTGATTGCATACGTACTCATGGGACTGCTCCTCGGTGGGGAATGGTTATATCGCAGCTTTTGGTTGAAGAAAACATGACACAGCTACTCAAAAACTGGTTAACCCAAGGGCCCTTTGCCCAACAACTGATCAGCTTTAATCACCACGACATAGTCACAGGTGCATTATTTACCAATCAGGTGGCGTATTTTTACGAGCAACTGCTCGCCGCGCCCGAGAAAAAATGGCTGCTCGCGAGTGATACCAGCGATCTGTTTGCCGTCGGATTATGTGCCGCGCTGTTAGCGGGCAAAGAAATTATCCTGCCACCGAACACCCAAACCGGCACCTTGAGCGAGTTAACCCACCAGTTTGATGGCATATTGTCAGACAAGCCTTTGTGCGAATGCCAAGCTTTTGTGCTGCTGAAAAAGGAACTGAGCCTGCCCAACAAACCTTGGCCCGCGAGCGAGGCTATCGGCGAGTTAGTGCTATTTACCTCTGGCAGCAGCGGCGAACCTAAGGCGATCCGTAAAACACTCGAACAGTTAGATGTCGAAGTGTCTGTACTCGAACATACTTTTGCCGAGCATTTGCCCCATTGCAGTGTGGTATCCACGGTTTCCCACCAGCATATTTACGGTCTATTATTCAAGATTTTGTGGCCGCTCGCCGCCAGTCGACCGTTTTTAAGCGAACAAATTGAATACCCAGAAACCCTAAGTTATTACACTGCCTTGCTGCCAAACCTGTGTTTGATCAGTAGCCCTGCCCAGTTATCGCGCCTGCCTAAAGCGCTAGAGCACGAGCGGCAACTGCGCTCACCGAGCTTAGTTTTTAGCTCTGGCGGCCCATTAAGTTTTGTCGCGGCCAAAGGCGTCAACCAGTGCTATGGTCACCTGCCCATCGAAATTTTTGGTAGCACCGAAACCGGCGGCATCGCCTATCGCCGTCAACATGAGGCCGATGAACCTTGGCAAGTGTTTGACCGCATCTCAATAGATCAAGATCCGAGCGACGGCGCCCTGCTGCTAAAATCGCCCTATTTGGCCGACAATGAATGGCTACGCTGCGAAGATAAAATCGAACCAACCGAAAATGGCCAGTTTAGGCTCAAAGGCCGACTCGATCGCATCGTTAAGATTGAAGAGAAGCGCCTGTCGCTCGCGCAAATGGAAACCCTCATGTGCAGCCACGCCTACGTTGAGCAAGCCGCTCTGGTAGTGCTACCACAGTTTAAATCCCAACTTGGCGCAGTGGTGACCTTGTCAGAACTCGGTAAAAACGTGCTGCAAGAACAGGGCAAACTCAGTATTAACAATGCCCTAAAAGCACATTTACTGACCCAATTTGAGCGCGTCACGCTGCCACGCCGCTGGCGTTATCCCGATATTTTACCGCTTAACACTCAGGGTAAGCGTGTCACTACCCAGTTAGTCGAGTTATTTGATCATGATTAAATCGAGTTTACCGCCGATCCTGCATTCCGATATCGGCATTGATAACATTGAGTTACGTCTGTTAGTAGCGGCCGACCTTGAGTATTTTAACGGCCATTTCCCCGAACAAGCCGTGTTGCCGGGCGTGACGCAATTAGATTGGGCGGTGCGTTTAGGCTGCCAACATTTCGGTTATTCAGAGGCGGTCGCTAACTTAGAAGTGCTTAAGTTTCAGCAACTCATATTGCCGGGCCAAGAAGTCACCTTAAGCATTAGCAATAATGCCGCTAAGGCAAAACTCACCTTCGCCTATAATGATGGTGAAAACCGCTACGCGTCGGGCCGTATCGCCTTTGATACCTCGCCATTGGTCAATCAGTCTTCCGATGTCAACAATAACGGAGCGAGTCAGTGTTAACGCCACCCAGCGACCTTGTTGAGTCGGCGCCCATTAAGCTCGCCTTAGTGATCCCCAATTACAATCACAGCGCCGCGATTGCCCAGACCTTGGCCGAACTCGCCCAATTTAATCTGCCCTGTTATTTAATTGATGATGGCAGCAATGACGAAACCCGTTATCTACTGCAATCCTTAGCCCAAACCTATCCTTGGGTGACTTTGCTGCTGCATCCGTATAATCGTGGTAAGGGCGCAGCTGTGATGACAGGGCTGCGCCGTGCCTACCGCGATGGCTTTAGTCATGCGCTGCAGGTCGATGCTGATGGCCAACATAATCTCGCCGATATTCCAGCTATGTTAGCAAGGGCACAGGCTAAACCCGATGCGCTGATTTCGGGCAAACCCGAGTACGATGAATCCGTGCCTAAGGGCAGGCTTTATGGACGCTACTTGACCCATTTTTGGGTATGGGTCGAAACCTTAAGCTTTGATATTCAAGATTCTATGTGTGGCTTTCGCATTTATCCGCTGGCAGCCACCGAACGATTACTCTGCCAGCAAGCCTTAACCGAGCGAATGGATTTTGATATCGAAATCCTCGTTAAACTCTACTGGCAAGGGGTGGAGATTTTATTCCAACCGACCAAGGTGATTTATCCCGAAGGCGGCGTCAGTCACTTTCAAGCTGTGGCCGATAATGTGCGCATCACTAAGCTGCACACTAAGTTATTTTTCGGCATGCTCAAACGCCTCCCCTGGCTGCTGAAACGCAAACAATCGCAGCAGCAAGCCTATATTTCAGATACCTCATCGAAGCCGCAAACAACTGCAACCACCCATTGGTCGGGCATGAAGGAACGCGGCAGTTACTGGGGCATCAAACTGTTAGCCGAGAGCTATCGCTTTGGCGGCCATTGGTTGTGCCGCGCCATTATGTATCCGGTGATTTGCTATTTTTTCCTCACAGGCAAAGTCACCCGCGAAGCCTCGTTAGATTTTCTGCGCCGCGTGCAAACGCTTGAGCCGCAACATCCTAAACTCAATCGACCCGTAGGCTGGCGTGATAGCCTGAATCACTTTTTAGCCTTTGGCAATGCGGCGCTCGATAGAATCGATGCCTGGTGCGATCGTATTCAATTAAGCCAAGTGGATTTCCCCGACCGCCAAGTGCTGGCCGACCAGCTCGAAAGCGGCAAAGGCGCGGTGTTATTAGTGTCGCACCTTGGTAATTTAGAACTCTGCCGCGCCATTTCCATCCACCAGCGCAAAGTCAAAGTCAACGTCATGGTGCTAACTAGCCATGCGGAAAATTTTAATAAAGTACTCAAACAGTTAAACCCAGATAGCACGCTCAATCTCATTCAAGTGACTGAGCTGAATCCTGCAACGTCTATGCTGTTGCAGCAAAAGATAGAAGACGGTGAACTGGTGGTAATTGCGGGGGATAGAACCTCATCGAATACCCAAGGTCGCGTCATGTATGCGCCCTTTATGGCCCAAGATGCCGCGTTTCCACAGGGGCCATTTATTTTGGCGGGCTTACTCGATTGCCCTGTGTTTTTAATGTTTTGCCTGCGGGAACAAGGGCGTTATCGGGTGCATTTAGAACGCTTCGCCGAAACACTGAAAGGCCCAAGAGCGGGCAGAATGGACAGATTACAGCAGGCGGTAAATCGCTACAGCGAACGTTTAGAATACTTCGCCAGACGCGAGCCTTTGCAATGGTTTAACTTTTTTGATTTTTGGCGTAAAGACAGCGAGTTCCAACGCGCTCCATCGCAGTTAGTACTGCCTAATCCGTTACCGACAACTTCAGCATCATCGCCGATCCCAGAGCAGGATCATAAGACAGACAGGACACAGCATTCATGAGCCATACCCAAGCAGCCGACTCCGAGAGTCAATCAGACCTACAGACTGTTGAGTTTGGCCGTCAATTTCTCACCTTAGAACAAGTGGTTGCCGTCGCCAAGGGCGCGCCAGTCAAGCTCTGTGACGATGCGGATTATCAAAAATATATCCAAAAAGGTGCACGCTTTATCGATAGCCTGCTGCACGAAGAAGGCGTGGTCTATGGCGTAACCACAGGTTATGGCGACTCTTGCACAGTCAATGTGAGTTTAGATCTGGTCCACGAATTACCACTGCATTTAACCCGCTTCCACGGCTGCGGTTTAGGCGAGACCTTAAGCATAATGCAGGCCCGCGCTGTGATGGCTTGCCGTTTAAACTCCTTAGCCATTGGCAAATCTGGCGTGACCTATGAGCTATTAAAGCGCATCGAAACCTTGCTCAATCTCAACATAGTGCCAGTCATCCCAGAGGAAGGTTCGGTCGGTGCCAGTGGTGATTTAACGCCGCTATCGTATTTGGCCGCCGTATTAGTTGGCGAGCGCGAAGTGATTTACCAAGGTGAGCGCCAAGCGACAAAAGATGTGTACGCTAAACTCAACATCACCCCGCATGTCCTGCGGCCAAAAGAAGGCTTAGCCCTGATGAACGGCACGGCTGTGATGACGGCCTTGGCCTGTTTAGCCTTCGATCGCGCCCAATATCTTGCCCGCTTAAGTAGCCGCATTACCGCTATGGCTTCGTTAACGTTAAAAGGCAACTCGAACCATTTTGATGAAATCTTATTTGCCGCCAAACCGCATCCCGGGCAAAACCAAATCGCCACTTGGATACGGGAAGATTTGAATCACCACGAACATCCACGCAATTCTGACAGGCTGCAGGACAGATATTCCATCCGCTGCGCACCGCACATTATCGGCGTGTTGCAGGATGCCCTGCCGTTTATGCGTCAGTTTATCGAAACCGAAGTCAACAGCGCCAACGACAACCCGATTGTCGACGGCGAAGGCGAGCATATTCTCCACGGTGGCCATTTCTACGGCGGCCATATCGCCTTTGCGATGGATTCACTGAAGAATACTGTGGCCAACTTGGCCGATCTTATCGATCGCCAAATGGCACTCGTGATGGACCCTAAGTTTAACAATGGCTTACCTGCGAACTTATCCGGCTCAACCGGAGCGCGCCGCGCGATTAATCATGGTTTTAAAGCGGTGCAAATTGGCGTATCGGCGTGGACGGCAGAAGCGCTCAAGCACACTATGCCCGCCAGCGTGTTCTCACGCTCGACCGAATGCCACAATCAAGACAAAGTCAGCATGGGCACTATCGCCGCCCGTGACTGTATGCGCGTACTGCAATTGACCGAACAAGTCGCAGCGGCTGCATTACTTGCCATGACCCAAGGTATTGGCCTGCGTATCGCACAGAATGAGCTGAACGAAGCCTCGCTCACACCCTCATTGGCGAAAACCCTCGCTCAAGTGCGCGCCGATTTTGAAACCTTAATTGAAGATAGGCCGCTCGAAGCTGTGCTGCGCCAAACCATAGCTAAAATCCAAGCGGGCGAATGGGAAGTGTGCCGATGAAATCACTGCTCACTATCGATATGGAAATGCAAATTCCCTTCCACGATGTGGATTCTATGGGGATTACTTGGCATGGCAATTACCTGCGTTATTTCGAAATAGCCCGCTGCAAACTGCTCGATGAGTTGGGCTACAACTACCGCCAAATGCAAGCATCCAACTATGCGTGGCCGATTATCGATTTGCAGATTAAGTACGTCAAAGCCAGCACCTTCGAGCAAAAAATCACAGTGCGCGCCGAGTTAGTTGAGTGGGAAAACCGCTTAAAGATCAATTATCAAATTCGCGATGTCGAAACCGGTGCGCGCATCACTAAGGGTTATACCATTCAAGCGGCGGTCGATATGAGCACCCAAGAATTGTGCTTTGTTACCCCAGATGTGTTCCGTGACAAAATCGCCACCCTGCTCGCTAAGGTGGAAGACTAATGAACTCAGTACTAGCCAAGATCTCTGCGCTGACGAAGAACCCTGTGCTGACAAAGTGTGCATTATTTCTCTGCTTAGCTTTTGCTTTGATAAGCCTGCCACTCAAGGCTGAGACCTTAGCCACGCCCGGTGCTTATCAAGCGCTCTTTAGCCAAACTGCGAATAAAGCACAGCTTGTCGCCTTAAGCCAAAAACTTAACTTGGGCGAAACGGTGCGAGGTCACTTTGTGCAATCTCGGCAGTTAAAGGTGCTCAAAAAGCCGTTAATCAGCCAAGGTCAGTTTATCTTCGATCAAACCCAAGGGCTGATCTGGCAACAGATAAAACCCTTCGAATCCCTGCTGATTTTAAAGGATAAGCAACTGATCCAGCGTGATAGCCAAGGTCGAGTGCAGATCAGCAAGGCCGATGCCTCGGCGAGCGCCGCCGCTATGGGCGAGTTATTACCCAGCCTAGTGCGCGCTATGCTGGGCGGGGATATTTCCGGTTTAAGCGAAAACTTCGAACTGCACTTTCTCATCACAGACAGGTTGAGCCCAGAGAGGTTGAGCCCAGACGGTCAATGGCAATTAGGCCTAACGCCCAAAGATCCCTTAATGAAAAAAGCTATCGCCAATATGGTGTTAGAGGGGAGCGATGTGTTGCAATCCTTAGTGCTGCTGAGCGCAGCGCCGAATGTGAGCCCACAGGATATGACCCGCATCGACTTTAGTGCGCTTTCCCAAGGCACTCTCAGCGAAGCCGAATTAGCGCAGTATGCGTTGGCGCTCGAGGCGAATAAACCTTAACCATGGCCTCCAACTTCGCCGCGCGCGCCAATCAAGCTTTGATGCAATCTTCCCCCAAGTGGCGCCTCGTCGTTTGGTTGCTATTGATGCTGTCTGCCAGTCTATGGACGCTGCAACTTTGGCAAAACGGCGCACGGGTGCAGAGCGATATTCTCGCCATGTTGCCGCATTTACAGCAAGACAAACTCACAGAGCGCGCCCTTAACCAAGTTGAAGCCACGCTCGCCGATCAAGTCTATATTGCGCTCGTCGCCAAGGATGAAACCACGGCAATCGCTGCGGCTAAGCTCTTGATGCAAAAGCTTGAAGCTGACCTTGTTGCAAGGGGTAAGCAAGGCGCGCTAACCGATATCCGCAGCGCCGATATGCAGCTCGGCGAAGCGCTAGGACAATTCTATTTCCCCCACAGATTTAAATTACTGACAACGCCGCAAGCTGAAGCGTTGGCCAGCCAAAATATTGAAAGTCTGCTTGAGGCGGCCACAGCGCAGCTTTACAACGCCTTTAGTTACGCCAATAGCAACTTGCTTGCCCAAGATCCACTACTGTTATTCCCCGCCAATTTACTCACCCTCGCACCGAGTTCAAAAGTCAGGGCCAGCCAAGGGATACTGCTCGCGAATCAAGGCGATAATGTTGCCGCGGTCGTCATGGCAAAAGGGCGAGAAAGCGCTTTTAATCCCAATGCACAATTAGCGCAGATGACGGCATTAACTGTGGCCTTGGATGCGGTTGAAGAAGGCTATCCAGATATTACCGTGCTCAAAGCTGGCGCCCTGTTTCATGCTCTTGCGGCAACGCAAACGGCTAAGAGTGAAATATCGATCCTCGGCCTAGCATCCTTACTTGGGGTGATAGCCTTAGTTTGGTTGGCGTTTCGCTCAGTGATGCCGCTACTGCTGGCAATCGTCACTATTTCCAGCGGCTTGTTGCTCGCCGTCACTTTTACCCTGAGCGTATTTGGCGAGCTACATTTACTCACCTTAGTGTTTGGCACTAGCTTGATTGGCATTGCCATCGACTACAGTTTTCATTTTTACTGCGAGCGCTTAAGCGATACTGAGCGGAGCGCAAAGGCCACAGTGGCGTATATCTTCCCCACGGTGACGCTCGCCTTTATCACCAGCGCCTTGGCTTACGTCGGCATAGGTTTAGCGCCGTTTCCCGGCATGCAGCAAGTAGCGATTTTCTGCGCCGCGGGGCTGCTTGGGGCCTATCTCACCCTCATTCTCGCCTATCCACTGTTAGCGGGAAGTCGTTTGCCTGAAGGCTCCCGCCCGTTAGCGCTCGCGGGGACTTACCTTGCCTGTCTCACTCAGTTATCGAAACGATTTACCACGCCGTTAGGCATGGGCATGTTTGCTTTGGTGATACTAATCTGGTGTCTTGGCGGCATAACAAAGTTAACCGTCGATGACGATATTCGTCATTTACAGCAAAGCCCTGCAAGCGTGACTGAGCCAGAAAACCAGCTACGCCAGTTACTCAGTGGCGGCACAGACAATCAATTCTTACTGGTACGCGCACCGAATGAAGAAGCGTTGCTGCAACAGCTTGAGCGAGTGTCACCCATGCTTGATACCGCCATAACAAACCAAGAGTTAGGCAACTATGTCAGCCTCAGCCGTTATCTGCCCAGCCATCAAAGGCAAGACACGGCTTACCGCTTACAGGGAGAAATCTATCAAACTCAGTTAGAGCAAGTGCTTACAAGCCTTGGGTTGGATGAAAATCTAAAGCCAGAACTGCAAGCCGCCTATTTGGCCGCGAAAACAGAATACATCACGCCAGCAGCATTCTTTACGCTAGAGGCAGGCAAGCAACTCGCGCCGCTGTGGCTCACGCCGAATGAGGCTAACAGTCCAGTCAGCAATGGCGCGCTAAATGATGATGGGGCGAGCGCGGATCATGGAGCAGATCAGGGTGCAGCTCGTGGTGCCGATTATGGAGCTGATTATGGTGCAATAGTCCTCCTTGGCGGCATTCAGCAAATAGATGCCCTTAAGGCGCGTTTTGCCCATGATGAAAGCGTACAACTTATCGATAAAGTCGCGGATATCTCAGCCGTCATGGGCCATTATCGATTGTTAACCCTAAAGCTGTTAGCCCTTGCACTTGGCATCGCACTCTTGTTGTTTAGCCTGAATTTCGGCTTTAAAAAAGCGGCGGTTGTGGTTGCCGTGCCGGCCCTTGCGGCCCTGCTAACGCTGGCAACTTTAGGCTTAACGGGCTCACCACTGAGTCTGTTCCATGCACTCGCGCTCATTTTAGTTTTCGGGATTGGGATAGACTACAGCTTGTTTTTTGCCTCAGCCCAGAACCACGGCAAGGCAGTGATGATGGCGGTGTTTATGTCCGCCTGCTCGACCCTATTGGCCTTTGGTTTACTTGCCTTTAGCCAGACCCAAGCGATTCACTACTTTGGTTTAACCCTGTCGCTGGGCATAGGGTTTACCTTTTTACTTTCGCCGTTGATTTTGACCACAACACTGGCTTTAACCACCAATCCGCTTCTAACGACAAAAAAGTCCTGATGACTACAAGGAACGTATTTTACATGTCTACACAGGTTCACGATTTATCAGCTATACCAAATTCACTTGATGTCGATGTGGCTATTATCGGCGCAGGGCCTTCGGGCGCCATCGCTGCCAGCCTGCTACACCAGCAAGGCAAGCGCGTGCTTGTGTTAGAGAAACAGCATTTTCCTCGCTTCTCCATCGGCGAAAGTTTACTGCCCTGCTGCATGCAGTTTATCGAAGAAGCAGGCATGTTAGATGCGCTCAATGCCGCTGGATTCCAACATAAAAATGGCGCTGCCTTTCGTCGTAATGGAACTTACACCACCTTCGATTTTACCGATAAATTTACTCCTGGGCCGGGCACCACGTTTCAAGTGCAGCGCGCCAGTTTCGATAAACTGTTAGCCGATACGGCCCACAACCAAGGGGTCGACATCCGCTACGGTGAAACGGTTGAGGCGATAGATTTAACCGAGAACCCACGCTTAACAGTGCGTAATGAACAGGGCGAGCTTTATCAAATCAATGCCCAATATGTGCTCGATGCCAGCGGGTTTGGGCGCGTGTTACCCCGCTTGCTCAACTTAGAAAGTCCGTCTTGCCTGCCTCCGCGCAGCGCCATCTTTACCCATGTGGAAGACAACATCAGCGATGCTAACTTCGATCGTAATAAGATTTTGATCAGTGTCCACCCTGAACATAAGGACATTTGGTATTGGCTCATTCCCTTTAGCAATGGCCGTTGTTCACTCGGCGTGGTGGCTGAACCGCAGTTACTTGAGCGTTTACAAGGTTCGCTTGAGCAACAATTGATGAGCATAGTCAATGAAGAACCTGGGCTAAAAGCCCTGCTGGCAAACGCTAAAGTGGTACAGGAATGCGCCACGCTCAAAGGTTATTCCGCCAATGTGTCACGCCTTGCGACCGACAAGTTCGCCCTATTGGGTAATGCGGGCGAGTTCCTCGATCCGGTATTTTCCTCCGGTGTGACTATCGCCATGCAATCGGCGTCTATGGCAGCAAAATGCCTGACGAAACAACTCAATGGCGAAACGGTTGACTGGCAAGCCGATTACTCAACACCTTTGATGCAGGGCGTGAATGCCTTTCGTACCTATGTGCAAGCTTGGTATGATGGCCGCTTTCAGGACGTGATCTTCTATGAAGAACCGAACGAGCGTATCAAGCAGATGATTTGTTCTATTCTGGCGGGCTATGCTTGGGATACAAATAATCCCTTCGTTAAAGACTCGGAGCGCCGCCTGAATATGATAGTCGAACTGTGCCGAAACCCAGCCGCCACTCCAGCATTCGCAGAGGTCTAACCGCATGCCGCTAAACCTTAACGCTAAATGGCCAGTGATCGCCGCCCTGCTGCTCGCAAGCCTTGGGCTGACGGGCTGTAGTGAACTGCTGTTCAGGCAGACCTGTGTCGGGCTCACTAAGGATATGCGTTATTGTTTGGCTCCACTGCCCCATGACTTTGCTCCAGCGACCGATAAGCCGTTGACTCATCCTAGGATACAGCCCGCGACTGAGTCTACAACTAAGCCCGCCATCATGGCGAGTCAGCAAACCGACAGCAATACTGGCGTATCTTCACCCCAGTCCTTTAGCCAAAAAGTCAGTATTAAAGTGGGTAAAGAGTCCCACGAACTGCTCACTCAATTGGAGTTAGAGGGCGAGCGCATGACGCTCGTGGGTTTAGCGCCACTCGGACAGGCTTTGTTTACCTTAGTTTATGATGGGAATACACTCAGCAGTGAGCAAAGCGTGCTGCTGGGCGACAATTTTAAAGCCGAGTATTTAATGGCGATGATGCAACTGATCTATTGGCCTGAGCAGAGTATTCGCGCCCATTTGGAAGGTGGCCATTTAGTGACTGGCCTTTGCGATGCGGCTGGAGACTCACTTGTTAACACTTCGTCCTGTCGCCAGATCTATAGCCAAGATACCTTGAACAGTAAAAGCGCCCTGCAAAGCCATGTGGTGCAAATCCGTTATCAACAAAATGTCGGCGATGCCCTATGGCAAGCCCACATCAGCTTAACTATGCCGCAGGCCAAGTTTGAGCTAGAAATCGAACCTATTTAACCTTTTAACACCCGCACTTCACTGTGCCATGGTAAAAAAACGATACGCTATGATGAACAGAGTAGCCATTACACAGATTGGATTGTGTACCCCGCTAGGGCAAGATCCCCAGCAGGTTTTAGACCGCCTGATCGCGGGCGATACCAGCGCGATGCAGCGCAGTGACACACTCCTGTTCGAGCACCCAACCTTAGTTGCGCCAGTGACAGCTGCGCTGCCGGCGATTCCTGCAAAGCTCATTCAGTTCGATTGCCGCAATAACCAGTTACTCCTATGCGCGGCGCAGCAAATTACCGCCACGATTGAACAAGCGAAACGGGATTTTGGTCATACCCGCATTGGCGTTGTGCTAGGCACGAGCACCTCGGGGATTTCTAAAGGTGAAGCGGCCCTGAGCTATCGCAATCAACACGGCCACTTTCCGGCGGATTACCACTATTTCCAGCAGGAGCTCGGCAGCACTAGCGACTTTTTGCGCCAATATTTTGAGCTAGATGGCCCTTGCTACACGATTTCAACCGCCTGCTCCTCCAGCGCCAAAGTCTTTGCCAGTGCCAAACGTTTACTCAGCGCTAACCTCTGCGATATGGTGATAGTTGGCGGTGTCGACAGTTTGTGCCAACTGACAGTCAATGGTTTTAATGCTTTGGAATCTGTGTCGAAAGGCCACTGCAATCCCTTTAGTATCAACCGTGATGGCATCAATATCGGCGAAGGCGCAGCCTTATTCGTGCTGACGGCGGGCGAGTCCGATGTGATGCTGGCTGGCATTGGCGAGTCGAGCGATGCCCATCATATTTCGGCGCCACACCCCGAAGGCGCAGGCGCCATCACCGCCATGCAAGCGGCTTTGCAAGATGCAAATATTGCAGCACAAGACATTGGTTACATTAACTTGCACGGCACAGCCACACCCAAAAATGATGCGATGGAAAGCCGCGCTGTGGTTGAAGTGTTTGGCGCCAACACGCCGCCTTGCAGCTCGACTAAACCTTTAGTCGGCCATACCTTAGGTGCCGCTGGCGCAATCGAAGCCGCCTTCTGCTATTTATTGCTTTCGGCACATAATCACGGCCAAGCCCTGCCGCCCCATCAATGGGACGGACAAGTCGATCCACAGGACCCGTCCATTGCCTTAGTCGAACGCCATCAAGTCGCCGCAAAAGGCACACTTAATTATGTGATGAGTAATTCCTTCGCCTTTGGCGGCAGCAATGCCAGCCTGATTTTTTGCCGTAACGAGGCCTAAAATGATGCCCTTTATTCAATTCAATTTACCCTTTGCCGAGCAGGATATTGCCGATTTCATCCCCCACAGGGCGCCGATGATCTTGGTCGATAAGATCATCTCTTATCAACGCGATACCTTAGTTACCGAAGTCACGATCACGCCGAAAAGCCCCTATTTCGACGATAAACATCAAGCCGTACCCAATTATGTGGGTATCGAATATATGGCCCAAAGTATTGCCGCACTGGCCGGAGTAGAAGCTAAGCTGCGCAATGATAAAATCCGCGTGGGTTTTCTGTTGGGGTCGCGCAAATTAGCGCTACATGCCAAGCAATATGAACTCGGGCGCACCTATCGCACCCAGGTAAACCGCCTCTATCAAGAGGAGTCGGGATTAGCGGTATTCGATTGCCAGATTTATCTGCTGCCCGAAGCCGGAAGCGAACAAGAGAAAATCTTAGTCGCCACAGCGAATGTGAATGTGTTCCAACCCCAAGACACGCAAGCCTACCTTGATGGAAATCAAGACGCGGGCAATAGAAGCCTTGGACACTAATATCGAGGCAATGCTGAGACCAGGTAATCGCAGCAAACTGAATTAGCCTGTCGATAAAAAGCGTTAGATTAAGCGCCTTAGCAAGCAGCCTTTTACCATAAATACATGAAACCCCATACCGACTCCTAAAGATAAAATGGGGTGGAGAAAACAAATGAATAACAGAGTATTAGTTACCGGTTCGAGCCGCGGCATAGGTAAAGCCATTGCCCTAAAACTTGCCGCAGCAGGCTTCGATATCGCCCTGCATTACCACAGCAATCAAACGGCTGCTGATGACACTGCCACGCAAATCCGCGCGCTTGGGGTCGGTGTGAGCCTGCTGAAATTTGATGTCGCCGACCGCGCGACAGTCAAAGCCGCCATCGAAGCCGATATCGAGGCTAATGGTGCCTATTATGGCGTGATCCTCAATGCCGGTATCAACCGCGATACCGCCTTTCCCGCCATGACAGAAAGCGAGTGGGACAGCGTCATCCACACTAACTTAGACGGCTTTTATAATGTGATCCATCCCTGCGTGATGCCTATGGTACAAGGCCGAAAAGGTGGACGTATCATCACCTTAGCCTCGGTATCTGGGATCGCGGGCAACCGTGGCCAAGTGAATTACAGCGCCTCCAAAGCGGGCATTATCGGCGCGACTAAGGCATTGTCATTAGAACTGGCAAAACGCAAAATTACCGTCAACTGTATCGCCCCGGGCTTGATAGAAACCGACATGGTGGCCGATATCCCTAAGGACATGGTCGAGCAATTAGTGCCAATGCGCCGTATGGGTAAACCCAATGAAATCGCAGCCTTAGCCGCATTTTTAATGTCTGACGATGCCGCCTATATCACCCGCCAAGTGATATCGGTCAATGGAGGCATGATCTAAATGAGCGAGGCGACAAATCAAACACGCTGTAAACGAGTGGTCATCACTGGCATTGGCGGCATTACCGCCCTAGGCCATGATTGGCCAACCATTGCAGCAAGCCTTAAGGCGCAGAAAAACTGCGTCGTCACTATGAATGACTGGGATAGATACGGCGGCCTCAACACCCGTTTAGCCGCGCCCATTACAGACTTTGAAGTGCCAAGCCATTATTCGCGCAAGAAAATTCGTTCCATGGGTCGGGTTTCTATTATGGCAACCCGCGCCAGTGAGCTGGCTTTAATCGACGCGGGGCTGTTGGATGACCCTATCGTATCCTCAGGTGAAATGGGCATTGCCTATGGTTCATCCACGGGCAGTACCGATCCTATTACCGCCTTTGGCGATATGCTGAAAACCGGTGATATGTCGGGCGTCACCGCCACTAGCTATATCCGCATGATGGCACACACCACAGCGGTGAACGTTGGCGTCTTCTTCGGCTTAAAGGGCCGAATTCACACCACCAGCAGCGCATGCACTTCGGGTAGCCAAGGCATAGGTTATGCCTATGAAGCCATCAAATACGGTCAGCAAACCTTAATGTTGGCGGGCGGCGGCGAAGAACTCTGCCCCACCGAAGCCGTCGTGTTCGATACCCTGTTTGCCACCAGCACTAAAAACTCGACGCCCGAACTCACACCGCGCCCCTTTGATGCGGATCGCGATGGCCTCGTCATTGGCGAAGGGGCTTGTACACTGGTGCTCGAAGAGCTCGAACACGCCAAGGCGCGTGGTGCAAAAATTTATGCTGAGTTAGTCGGTTTTGGCACAAATTCTGACGGTCAACACGTCACTCAACCGAATGCGCAGACCATGGAAATCGCCATCAGATTAGCCCTCAAAGATGCACAGCTTGAGCCTAGCGCCATAGGTTATGTGAACGCCCACGGCACAGCAACCGACCGTGGTGACATTGCCGAGAGTCACGCGACTCAAGCAGTGTTTGGCGCAGATACGCCGATTTCATCCCTTAAAAGCTACACGGGCCACACCTTAGGCGCATGCGGCGCGTTAGAAGCTTGGGTGAGTATTGAGATGATGAATGCAGGCTGGTTTGCGCCAACACTCAATCTTAAAAGTATCGACCCACAATGCGCCGATTTGGACTATATCCGCAACGAACTGCGCCCAATCGACACAGATTATGTGATGAGTAATAATTTCGCCTTTGGCGGCATTAATACCTCGCTGATTTTTAAACGCTGGACTAGATAACACCTAAAACCCACACAAGGACATAGCAATGAAACCACTGTTTGCAGGGATGCTGCTGAGCATCAGTTTATTAACCGCACCACTGTTTGCCAAAGAATACACGGTAGAAACCTATCAAGAAGTCTTTAAGGGCGACAACGAGTTTAAACAGAAGCAAGCCATCGAATCGTTAAGCCTTGCAGGGTTATCCGATCCTGCGATTTACGACGTGCTCGAAGCAAAGCTACTCGCATCTTTGCCCCAAGCGACTGAAAAAAATGCCATCGATTACAGTGCTTGGTTAGTCAAAGGCTTAGCCTACTCGGGTAACGACAAGTACAGCGAAACCATCAACAGCATTGTGAATGGCAACTATCACAAAAAACTCAAAAAATACGCATCTCAAGCCAATGAAAATCTAGCGCAATATAAAAAGTGGAATACCATTCTTGGTGATAAAAGCCAATATGCTGCCGACCAAAGTCAGCAAAATAATGCCTGTGCCAATGCCCTACGCAGCGATGATTTAGAGTTAATGCGCCTGGCGGCTAAACGCATCATGGATGATCGTCAGTACGATGACTTTATCCTAGCCGTACTCAGTAACGAATTGAAAACACCACGCTTAATGGCCGATGATAAACTCGCCATCGATACCTATGCCAACATGGCAAAAGCCCTAGCCAGTTCAGGCAACGCAGATTACCGCGACGTGATTGAAAATATTGCGACCACAAGTTCGAACCGAAAACTGCAAAAATATGCGGCAAGCTACCTGAAGAAATTCTACTAAACCAGCCCGTTTTACGCTTAATAGAACAAATCATGGCCGAGCTTATCCTCGGCCATTTTTATATTCGCCTATACAGGCTTGCCATGGTAATCACTCACTACACTGTGAAAGAACCTAGAGGCTCTAAGTTGATAAACGAGAGTTACCGAAGGCGAAGAGGCAGTTAAACATAGATATTGTTCAGAGTGAGGCCAACCATGGTACTGGCTCTACGACACGCAGCAAGTCCATAT
>NZ_JAUOEU010000011.1:0-130249 GCF_031932105.1 Shewanella sp. SP1S1-7 | reverse complement strand
CGGCTGCACCGGACAAATTTCCGCCGTCACCTTTTGTGCAAAAAACACGCACAAAAGCAGCCATCAAAAATTTGCTCGGTGAGCCAGGCGTTAATCCATAGAAATTTTAATTCTAAACTCACTCATTCGAGCTAAAAGTCTAACTCGGAAATGTCCCAAAGCGTGCTGCGTAACGCTTTTAAATCTACAGATTACGCGAGTGCACGAAAGGTGAGCCATGGTGATTAGCGAGACGACCGTCCGCCCCATGGACGGGGCGGTCGAGCATCCAAGGATGGACTTGCTGCGAGTCGACGAGCGAATGCCATGGCAAGCCTGTGCGAGTGGATACCCGTAAACGCTAAACTGCTAACAACTGAAATTACTGCTCCCCAAACACTACTTTCCAACATATTTCTGTCCCAAAGTATGTTGCGTATGTCTTTAAATCTACAGATTAGGCGAATGCACGAAAGGTGAGCCATGGTGATTTTCGAGACGACCGTCCGTCCCATGGCCGCTTTTTGGCATCCATGCCATCGCGGCATTTGTGAATCCTTTCACATCAGACGGGGCGGTCGAGCATCCAAAGGAAGGACTTGAACAACATACTTGTTTAACTGCCAGTTCGCCGTCCATGGCTCTCGTTCATAAGCTCAGAACCCCTAGGTTTCTATTCACCATGTCGATGAGTGAATGACATGGCAAGCCTATGCGAGTGGATATCCGTAAACGTTAAACTGCTAACAACTGAAATTACTGCTCCCCAAACACTACTTTCCAACACCTATCTGTTCCCAAAGCGTTATCAAGCTTTACGCTAAAACCACTCAAAACTGAGACCGAAATACTGATTGTTGGGATTGGACATAGAGAAATAAGACAATAAAAAAGTGCTTTATTTTTCAATAAAGCACTCATTTTTAAGCGACTCAAGTACTCGTTAACCTACTGATCACACTGCTGATTAAAGTCCCGATAAAAGGACCGATCAAAGTACTATGTAGAGTGGCCAGCCGAGGAGGCCGACGAGACCTTCCTTGTGTTCGAATCTTTCTAAGCGTTCGGGTGAAGCGTCGCTGAGTAAGAGTTCGCGGTAGCTTTTCGCAAAGTGCAGGGTACGCAGTAGGGCGGGGACAAAGTTTTTACCGAGATCTTTACTGATGGTTTCAGCGAGTTCTGCGGGTAATTCTGCTAACGCTTTCTGGGTTTCCAATTCGATATGCTCACTGGTAAACCATTCCTCTTTTAAGGTGATTTTGCCGATACGCTTTTTCAAATCCTGTCTGACTTTGGCGCCATCAAACAACAATCGATACAGTACCGCTTCGGCTAATACACTCTCTAGATTGAGAAAATCTAGCGGATCATAGCTCGATTGCGCGTAAAACTGTGCCAATAGGGCCGCAATTGACTGTTGGCGTTGATGCTCAAGCAGGGCATCTTGATAGGCTTCATAGCCTAACCATTCTTCTGCATCGGGCGGGCTAGACACTTGTTCTAGCAAGAATTTGTCGACATCGCCGTACAGTGACTTGCCGTTGACGAGTTTATGCTTGCTGACAGTGCTGAGCATGCTCCAGCCTTTTTGGAAGCATTTGACTACGCCATCGGCGGTGATCAACAGGCGTATCGCCTGCTGCGGGTTTTGGTTTGATAACTCCATCAAACCAAGACTCACCACACCAATGACATCGTGCGCCGCTTGTTCGAGCAGATGCATTTTGTACTTGTTGTAAAACTTATCGGCCAGTTTGAGGCTCATCAAAATGGCTTTGGATTTGATTTGTGACAGCTGTTCACCGCTCAGCGTTTCGTCTGCTTGGCCTTGGATCAATACCTTGCTCAGGTAGGGTCCTTGATCTACATCACGCAGTACCAGTTGCATCAAATAATTCCTTAATCCAAAAAGCTAAACATATCATCGACTTCAGCGTATTCATCCGTCACTTGGTTTTTCTCTTTGGCTTGAATAACCAGCTCGTTGACAAACTTGCTGATGATCATTTCCCAACCTGAGCTTTCGTTACGCAGCAGACTCTTAATGGCTTTTTCAACATCGGGCGCGAGCTCGTGGATTAAGGCCATTAGGCTGCGTGGGTCGTCTATGCTGAGGCTGTGTGCATCTTCACTGGCGACGCGGCTGTCGTAGCCGATGGTTTCAGTGTCTTCTTCGTCATCATAGAGATCTGTGTAGCCGTCATCGTCTTCATGTTTCTCGCCTAACATCATTTCGATGAAAGGGATCGACAGGTAGAAGAGGCCCGCTGGATCTTCGGCGATACATTCTAAAATCGCAGTTTGCTTTTCTTCGCTATCTTGGATGCGAATTAAATAGGTCAAAAAATCAAAGGTATGCTGAATAAGTTCTTCGGCATTGTTTTTGATTTTTTCTTCCCAGTACAAAGGTTGCTGACAGACGATGTCGCGAATTTGTTCTGGAGTCATGAGTTCAGACATGATCGAAGGGCAAGAGATATCATGGTGACTGTTGATTTGGGTCAGCGTGACGATATCCATGTGTTCGATGACTTCGACTAATTGCTCGTCGCTCATGGTATTTGCAATGATTTCAAAGCGTTTGCTCGCTTGTTTTGGCTCTACGTCCGCCAACTCTTTAATTTCGGCGACGGTAATCTCAATGAGACTAGTGTTCATTAGCGGTCCTCATCATCGTAGTGATCGTAGTAGCCATCTTCCTCTTCGCCTTCATCATCGTCGTCGTTATCTGAGGTGCCAACATAATCGTTGTCATCATCTTCATCGTCGTGATGCTTGGCTGCTGGCGTTGCTTTACCTTGATTTTCAAGTAAATACAGTACAGCGCAGCTTTCAATCAGTAAGGTTTCCGAGTAACCACGCACGGCTAACACTAAAGGTAAATCGGCATTGTTAAAGCCAATGGTGACTTTAAACTCATCCCACTCGGGTTGAGTTGCCGTGTTTATCCAATGTGCCCACTTGAGTTTGGCTTCGGCGGGAAACTTAATTCGACCGTAAAGCGCGACAGGCAGGTACTCAGGCACAGTATCAAGCATCTTAGGATCGGCTTCTAACACCTTTTTGATTTGGCTAGTAAATTGCTCTAGCGCTTTAGGTGTATCGGGATCGTCGTAGGACTCGATATTGTCGTAGGCATTATTTTTTAGCTCATTAATGCGTGAGATATTCAGTTTTTTGACCATTTGGCACTTACTCTAGAAAACGCTCAAGGATAAAATTGATCCCACAGCTCGCGCATGGCGCTAGCGGGATCGGTCACTATTACGTTATTGAAATCTTTGATAAACGCATTTCGTCGCTTAGGATCTGACAACACATCATAAGCATTTTTAACGCGTTCAAGTTGTACGGCGGCTTGCTGCTTTTCCTCTTCCGAGGCGCCTAACAACTTGTCGGGATGATATTTGTTTGACAGCCGTCGATAGGCTTTTTTAATGTCGTCTTCTTTGGCACTGGGTTTTATACCGAGCACACTAAAGTGGTTAATCATACTTGTACCTGCAGGCGATGGGGCTGATATCGCGAGATAAAAAGGGTTTGACTCTGATTATCTTTAAATTCGTGGAATTATGATTAGTCAGCCGTGGATGATAGCAGAAATCCCCACTCAGCGGCAAACACGCGAGCAGGAATTTGTGCTTTAGTGAAGGGTTAAAAATCCTTTAAACTTTAATCTGTTGTGGCGCATGGATTAAGTCAACCGCTATGCTGTTGAAATCCCGTTACCAAGCCAGATTGACAGCTAACTTAACCTTGTTTTTAGGCGAGATAATTGCCCTCGATTCTGGGCAATATTTTTGTGACGAATCCTTCGCTAAACGCATTCACACAGAGCTAACCCACACTCGCCTCTGCCACGTTCGGCTGAGTTAACGCCGTAACAGCTAAGTCAGACTAGACACTAACCGCAGGTTCATCCCAAGGGTGAGCATTTGTTTCTGTTCCCGCTGTAAATCCTTCATAAACAGGCTGATTTTTCGCTTATGGCTCGGTAGCACTAGCATGAGTCCATCGGGGATCACTTTAATATGATCTAAGGTCAGCGTCTTGGCGATACGGCCAAGGTTGAGCAAGACCGCAAGTCTCAGCAGGCAGAGTAGTCGATTGAGCGTGAGCTTATGGTTGGGATCGAGTTCGGCGAGCATTAATTCGTTGGGCTTTTTTCTGTGGTTGGTGATAAGCCGCGCTAAATCAAGCTGCAAGGCTTCGCTAAACCCGGGTAAGTCACTGTTACTGATGATATAGCCACCGTGTTTGTGCAGGGACTTTGAATTAATGTGTAGCCCAATCTCATGTAAGGTTGCGCCATAGGCGAGCAAGCGTGCATGGGGCCTTAATTGCCATTCATCGGCGACCTGTTCAAACAAGGCCATGGCGGTGTCGCGTACCTTAGCGGCGTGGGCCATATCGATATGATAAAGCTGGGCAATACTGTCGACGGTGCGGTGGCGAATATCCTGATACTGGCCAATTTTGGCTAGTTCATAGAGTACGCCTTCACGCAATGCGCCTGGGCTAAACTCGAGCTTTTGTATTGGTAAGCGTCTAAAAAAGCTGATTAAAATCGCAAGTCCGGCGGGCACTAATGGAATGCGTTTATCATCGACATTGGCAAATTGAATTTGGCTAATATGACCACATTTGATCAACTTGATTTTGAGCTGTTTTAGCCGTGGCAGCGTGATGGTTTCATCGCCGTGTTCTTCTTGAATCGCTTCGCAGATGGCTTTGACTGTGCCTGAGCTGCCTAACGTCAGCTCCCAGCCGCCCGCGAAATATTCCTTGGAGAGCGAGGCGAACTGTTTGTCGGCCGCGCTTTGAGCATCACGAAATGAGGCAGGGGTGATGAGTCCATCGATAAAGAAACGCTCGTTAAAACTCACGCAACCGCAGCGCAGGCTAGATAACTGGGTTGGGGTATTCTTTTTACCGATCACGACTTCGGTCGAGCCACCACCTATGTCGATGACTAAATTACTTTTTCCAAGCACTTGGCTTTGGGCAATGCCGTTATAAATCAAACGCGCTTCTTCATGGCCCGAAATTACCTCCACCGGGTAGGGCATGATGGCGAGCGCGGCCTCGATAAATTGATCGCGGTTTTTGGCGATTCTCAGGGTGTGGGTGGCCACTAATCGCACTTGCGCTTGGTCTAGATTGGAAAATCTTTGGTTAAAATCCCGCAGACAATTGAGGCCACGTTCTATGGCGTCATTATCGAGAATATTCTGCGCATTTAGTCCAGTGGCGAGCTGAACCTGTTGTTTTTCTTTATGTAAAATCTGCAAGCTGCCATCTTGCTCGCGGGCGATGACCAGATGAAAACTGTTCGATCCCATATCAATGGCGACAAAATGGCGCGATTTAGCATTTGCAGGCGCATTGGTTTGTGGCGCCTGCGACTTTAGTAATGTGTGTTGCTGTGTGTGCGAATGTGTGGCTACCAATCGGATTATCCTTAGGCAATCAAAGCGATATAAAGCCAGCGTTAGCTGGCTTTGGCCTGTAACTCGGGCGTTATGTCTGGCTCAACGTTGCTCTCTCGCTCAGCATCACCCTCATGGGCGGACATACGTAAGGCATTAAATTCTTGCAGTTGGCGCTTCTCATAATTAATCAGATATTGATAAATGGCAATTTGAGAACGCACTTTTCGTTTATTACCCCGATTTCGATAGGGGTTACTTTGTTCTTTGTTGATGACCCGCGCTTTAGTGTTGTCATTGAATTGTAAGGATAAAATATCCATTATCATTTGTTTTAGGCGCAGATCATAAATCGGCACACTCACTTCAACGCGGTTATCTATGTTGCGGCTCATCCAATCGGCGGAGCAGATAAAAAGTTTGTTCTCGCCGCCCGCGTGGAACAACATCACCCGTGAGTGTTCGAGGAACCGGTCGACGATACTGTAGACTTCGATGTTGTCGCTGATCCCCGGGATTTGCGGAATAAGCGAGCACATACCGCGAATGAGTAACTTAATTTTGACCCCAGCCGCCGAGGCCTCATAGAGTTTTTGGACCAAGGATTCATCGAGTAAGTTATTTAATTTTAAGGTAATCGCCGCCTTCATATGGCTTTGGGCATTAACGATTTCATTATCAATTAAGTGACTCAGTTTTTGTCTGGCATCGTAGGGCGACACGATTAAATGCTGGAAGTTATCGCGGCGATACGGATGCTCAATCAAGTCAAACACTTGCTCCACTTCACGGGCAATCTCTTGATTGGCTGTGAACAGCGACAAGTCGGTGTAAACCCGCGCCGTGCCTTCGTTAAAGTTGCCTGAGCCAACGTGACAATAGAGTTTGATTTCCCCTTGTTCCTCACGGCCAATTAAGCACAACTTGGAATGCACTTTTAAACTGGTGATACCGTGGTGAACTTTGACGCCCGCTTCGGCCAAGATGCGGGTCCATTCGATGTTAGATTGTTCATCGAATCTGGCCCGCAGTTCAATTACAGCGGTGACTTGTTTGCCATTTTTCACTGCATCGATAAGCGATTGCATCACATGGGATTTTTTCGCCACTCGATATAAGTTTATTCGAATAAAGCGCACCGCCGGATCGTAGGCCGCTTGGCGCACCATTTCGGTAAAGTGGGAAAACTTATGGTACGGATAATTGAGCATGATATCGCCCATCCGAATGGCATCGAAACTGTTGGCACTGCAGCCAAAACCTGCGCTATTGAGCGCCGGTAGTTTTTCGTTTTCGAGGTAGTCGCGACTTGGGTTGGGGAAGGCGATAAAGTCTTTAAAGCTGTGATAACGCCCACCTGGGATCAAGCATTCGGTCGAGCTGATGTTCAGGTTTTCTTTGAGCATCACCAACATGTGTTCGGGCATTTCTTTGTCATATACTAAGCGCACCGGTTCTGCGGTCAGACGTTTTTTCAATCCCTTAGTCATTTTTTCGAGCTGAGTTTGCTCTAGCTCGTCAGTGATATCAAAATCGGCATCGCGGGTTAATTTCATCGAATACACTTCGATGGCATCGTACTCGAAGAAGGGGCCAAAGAGTTCATCCACGCAGTGGCGAATAATGTTATCTAATAAAATCAGATACTTTTTCGCTTTACTCTTTTCGGCTGGGAGTTCGATAAACCGCGGTACGTTTTTGGTTGGCACTTCGACTAAGGCGTATTGGCGGCGAGCCTTAGTGAACAAACACACGCATAAATAGGTGGCGTCATCGTTGATTTGTTTGATCAAATCGCGATTGTTATTGACGATAAGCGGGGCAATATGGCGTTTAAATTGATCACGAAAATGCTTTTTCAGCCAGTCGCTGTGGAACTCGCTTAATTGTTTCTCATTGATTAACAAAATATTACGACGCACTAGCTCGCGCATTAAATCCGTGTATATGCCGTCGAACCTTTCTTGCAATGCCATCACTTTCGATTGGATTTTTGCCATTAAATGGCGACTGTTGCTGCGACCTTCCTGCAGGGATGACAGCAGAATCGAGCGCCTGACCGCAGCCACGCGTACTCTAAAAAACTCATCCATGTTATTGGAAAATATCCCTAAAAAGCGCACTCGCTCCACTAAAGGAACATTGGGATCGCAGGCTTCTTGCAATACCCGCTCATTAAAAGACAACCAAGAGAGTTCTTTATCAATCGAAAGTTTATCGGTATTCGGGGACACTGCACAGCTCCTTTAAGCAAGCGTCATGGCGCAATATACAATAGCATTCATCCGCCTTTGTGCAATCAGATTTACTGCCTACAAGTGAAGGAATTTCAATGATAAATACTGCGTACACGCCAAAATCAGTCTGGGATTTATCTGGGATAAAGATACGAGGGAAATATGTCAGCTTGATGACGAGTGTGACAGAAATATGACCTTAAGATGATAATCTTGGATTGAGCTCAAACACTGCCCGTGCAACTGCGCTTTACGCATTGAGCCCGCTATACTCGCTGCCAGTTTGCGGGCAAAGCCTGCAGTGTTAACTCCTTGGGCATTATCGCAAACTATGTTATCTTGCTCGGCTTTTTTATCGCGGGAGTAAAGGGTATGTTTGTTGGATTTGATTATGGTAGTGCTAACTGCGCCGTAGGGATCATGCAGGGCGATGATGTGCAGTTATTGGCGTTATCAGAGCAATCAGCTTATTTACCTTCGACCTTATATGCGATGGACAGGGAACTGATCGCCGAGGCGGTTTATCGTGGTCTTCCCACTGAATTAAAAGCCGATTACGCCAAAAAGCGCGCCGCACAATTGAGCCGTGCCCGTATGGTGCGCCATGAGTTAGATCTCGATGCTGACGTTCAGGCCGTGTTTGTCGGTGAGCAGGCGGTAAGCGCGTATTTAGAGATGCCGGAGGAGGGATTCTATGTCCGTTCGCCAAAATCCTTTTTAGGTGCGACGGGACTCAGACCCGAACAAGTGGCCCTGTTTGAAGACATAGTTACCCTGATGATGCAGCACATTAAAGTGCGCGCCGAATCTGTATTAGTGGAAAAGCAGCTTGCTAAACAAGGCGCTGCGGCAACGATCACCCATGCGATTATTGGTCGCCCGGTGAACTTTCAAGGCATAGGCGGTGAAGAGAGTAACCGTCAGGCCGAATCCATTTTGACCTTAGCGGCAAAACGCGCGGGTTTCGTCGACGTTGATTTTCTGTTCGAGCCATTAGCGGCGGGGATGGATTATGAAGCGACCTTGACTGATAACAAAACCGTGCTGGTTGTCGACGTGGGCGGCGGTACAACTGACTGCTCTGTGGTCAAAATGGGACCCGCCCATAAACAAAAAGCGGATCGCAGTGAAGATTTCCTTGGCCATAGTGGTCAGCGAATCGGTGGTAACGATCTTGATATCGCCCTTGCAATGAATGCCTTTATGCCGCACTTTGGTTTAGGCTCTTTAATGACCAATGGCAAGCCCATGCCCAGTAAGGCCTTTTGGAATGCGGTGGCGGTAAATGATATTAGCGCCCAGCGAGAATTCAGTACCTTAAGCAGCCGTAAACTGATTGATGAATTGGTGAAAGAAGCCGAGCAGCCACAGTTGCTCAACCGACTGTTAAAAGTGCAACAACAGCAGCTAAGCTATCAGTTGGTCCGTCAAGCCGAACGCGCCAAAATTGCCCTGTCGGATGCCGAGAATACTGATATTAATCTCGATTTTATCGAAGCTGCGCTGCACGCGGGTGTGAGTCGTAATTTATTTGAGAATGCTATCGAGCCTTCACTGACAAAAGTAGAAGCCCTTATGCACCAAGCGCTCTCGCAAGCGGCAAAAACCTTAGCGGCTGACGGCTTAGCTCAAGACTCTGTGAATAACGAGAATGTATCTTCCGACAATGCTGCAGAATGCAAACCCGATGTGATTTACGTGACCGGTGGTACGGCGCGAAGCCCTGCGATCTACGCGAAAATTGCCGGTATTTATCCCGATATTCCGGTCGTGGTCGGCGATCACTTTGGCTCTGTGACTGCAGGGCTAACTCGCTGGGCACAAAAGCTATTTGCTAAGCACTAATCATATAAGCACTAATGTAAAAGGATGTAGGAATGAAAACTCTGTTGAAGTGTGCGTTTGCCGCCACTGTGGGCTTTTTGCTCGCGGGTTGTGGTGACGATGTAGGTAAGGTGAGCTTAGGGCTTTTTACCACCAAAGATGTGATCATCGATGCTAAGCACGATCCTAAAATTCCAGGGGTGACTTGCCATATTAGTCGTATCGAAGCCAATTTAGATTTTGCCGATCCATCAGATATGGGCATAAGTTGCCGTCAAACAGGGCCAATTAACGCGGCCGATTTGGCTAAGATAGACTTAGGTAAACACGGCGAAGTGATTTTCACCGAATCCCTGAGTATTTTGTTCAAGTCATTAAAAGTGCGCCGAATTTATGATGCGCAGAACCAGACTCTGCTGTATTTGTCCTATTCGACTAAAGAGACCAACGGCAGCCATAAACATGCGCTTTCGACCGTGCCGCTATATGGCTCAGCCGCTTGGGTTGATCCAGCATTGAGTGCTGGAACGAAAGCGAATTAATCGCCGAAGAGTTTGTGGTTTGGTTGTACCTTGGCTGTAGCATTGATATTTGAAATAAGTTAAATATGCAGTAAGGTAAATTTGCAGTCAGTGTTGATAAGAGAAAGGGGCGGAATGTTGATTCCGCCCCTTTTTGTTTTTATAGGCTGCTAGCATTTAGCCGCTAATGACATAACGCAATAAATATTGCCCTCTAACGACCTCGCTTAATCCCTATAACGATCATTATCGCTACTTAGCTTTGGCCGCCAGTAGTGCGTTAAAGCGTTCAAACCCTGCGCTGAGATCGGCAATTAAATCCGCGGGATCTTCTAAACCAATATGCAAACGAATTAACGGTTTGCTCGCATCCCACTTAGTCGCCGAGCGGATTTTTTCAATGCCGAAAATGCCGAGGATTAAACTCTCGTAGCCGCCCCAAGAAAAGCCCATCTTAAAGTGACTCATATTCTCAACCAGTGCGGTGACCGCATCGGCATCGCCTTGTTTCAATACAAAGGAGAATAAGCCGTTGGAGGCGCTAAAGTCGCGTTTAAAGAACTCGTGGCCGGGGCAGGTATCAAACGCTGGGTGACGCAGATGATCGACTTCTGGTCGGGTTTTTAACCAGTTGGCAACTTGCAGGGCATTTTTTTCATGCTGCGCCATACGCACGCCTAAGGTACGCAGGCCACGGGCGGCAAGGTACACATCATCAGGGGAGGTAGTTTGTCCCATCAAGTAACTGTGTTCACGTAATTGTGGCCAGTATTTTTCGTTGGCCGTAGCCGTGCCTATCATCACATCCGAGTGACCGACGATGTATTTGGTCGCCGCTTGAATCGAAATATCCACACCCATTTCAAAGGGTTTGCTATTGATGGGTGAAGCCCAAGTGTTGTCCAGCATAGTAATCAGCCCATGTTCGTGGGCGATGCGGCACAAGGTCGGCACATCTTGCACTTCCATGGTGATAGAGCCTGGAGACTCTAAAAACAACACTTTAGTATTTGGGCGAATAAGGTCGCGAATGCCCGCGCCAATCAGCGGATTGTAGTAAGTGGTTTCGATACCAAAACCGCCGAGAATATGGGTACACAGATCCCGCGTTGGCTCATACACGCTATCGACCATCAATAGGTGATCGCCCGCTTTTAAAAATGACAATAACGCCGCACTGATCGCCGCCGCGCCAGAGGGATACAGCGCTGTACCGACGCCGCCTTCTAATTCAGCAATCGCCGCTTGAAACGAAAAATGGGTCGGGGTACCACGGCGGCCATAAAACATCTCGCCGTTGGTTTTATTTTTCGCGGCGTGGCGCATTTCATCCATCGTTTCGAAGACGATAGTCGAAGCACGAAAAACGGGCGGATTGATCACGCCTTTGGTCCATTTTTTGTCTCGACCTAAGCTGACGATTTGGGTGGCTTGATGATGTTTATCTGTCATTGGATCATTACCTTGGCATTTAGGTTGAACGAATAGGTTGAACAATTTGGGAGAATAATTGGCGTTTCTAATCTATTGTTATGGCGGCCATCTTAGCATCTGCGCGCAGAAATGACAGGCGGCGCGATGATGAGTTTGACTCATGTTATTGGCGCCTGTCTCTTCGGTCTTTAGATTATGATGCAGGGCTCAAAGGCAACGTTACTAGGATATCGACGCCATTATGCTCGCTGCGATTGCGGGCGAGAATTTGTCCTTGGTGGAACTCGGCGACCAATCGTGCGATATACAGACCTAAACCGAGATGAGGTTTGTCTTGGGCTTGATTTATCCGCACCGACACCATGGAGTCGAAAATCTGCTCCGACATATCAACGGGCAGTTCTGGTCCTAAGTTACTGATAAGCAAAGTTGCTTGCTTACCGACTTGGGTGAGCGTGACTTCGATGGCGCTGCCTTTATCGCAAAATTCAATCGCGTTAGCGATAAGTTTGTCCATCAATTGGGCGATATATTCCGGTACACCTTGCATCATCAATGGTTGCTCGGGCACTTTTACACTAAAGCCTTGTTCTGGATAGGTCATTTGATAACCTTGCATACAACCACTGACCACTTGGGAGAGTGGGAATTTAGTGATATCGGCCTGGGTTAAACTCTGCTCTAAGCGCGTTGCTTCGCTCATGTTATTTAAAATCATGCTTAAGCGGCTGACGCCTTCTTGGGCGCGGTCGACATATTTTTGCGTGTCTTTATCTAAGGTTTGCAGGTTTAAATGCTCAAGGGATGATCGCACAACCGCCACGGGCGTGCGCAGCTCATGGGACAGGCGCGACGACATATTTTCCAGATAATGTGTGTATTGACCAAGCCGTCCGACAATGTTGGAGAAACTGCGGGACAGATCGCCAATTTCATCCCGAGCTTTAGACGGTTTGAGGTGATTACGAACGCGGCCTTGGCTATCAATGGCATTTTCGGCCTCATCGCGCAGTTTACGGATACGGTTAGAAATGCTCGAAGCGAAAAAGAACAGCGCCAAAGTGCCCATGCTCATTATGGTCAAAATTACGTTAAAGAGTTTTTCCAGCGCGCGGTTACGCAGAGTGCGAATTCCGTGGGTGGTCTCTTCGGCGACAACGGCGCCCATCACATTGTTATCAATCCAAATAGGGCTGGCGGCAGCGAGCACCACAGCTTTATTGTCTGGGGTTAAGCGCCAAGTCGAGCTTTGCTGACCCGCAAGGGCTTTTTGGATATGACTGCCATCAAGCTCGGTGGAGTCTTGTAAGGAGTCTATAAAGTCTTTGGGCGGCTTAGTGAGAATTTTATAGTACAGCGGATGCAAGTAATCGCGCTTGAAGGTTTCCCACAGCGTGGTGCTCTTTTCATCTTCTAAGGTGCGGGTCCATACACTGTCATTGGCACGAATATCGCCCGATTTTGCCAGTACGCGGCCGTGCTTATCGACCACCCAAATGCGTGAGCTATAGTGGCTCATACCTTTGATAATGTTTTCAATTTCTGGCGATGGCACCAACACAGTGCCGAGATTATCGACCGTATCTAAGGCCGAGGTGCCGACAACGGCTGCCACATCGCGGTTTTTGCTGTCGTTAACATCGGAGATGGCAAAACCGAGTTTGCTGCCGACCATGTCTAAGGGAATACGCAGCTCGACATTGTAGCCCACATCTGTGGTCGCCCATTGTCCTTGGATGCGCACTTCAGGTTTGACGGGCACAGTTTGCTTAGGATTGGCAGGTAACTCGAAGGCGCTGATCCAACCGGGTTGCGTGGTGGCAACGATATAGCGTTTAAATTTATTGTCGGGCGCGAGTGTCGCAATCGAGAGATGATCGTTTCTATCGACACTTAACGCATTTTTGCCACGCAGCACCACAGTTGGGTCGGTCACTTGAAAGAAGGCATACAGATAACCATCGTACTGGCCGACCATGTGGGTAAAGCTTAAGGTCAGCGGCGCGTTGGGATCGGCGCGCATGAGTTGATGCGCCTCACCGTACTGGATAAATCTGTGCTGATATTCTTCCCATTCGTTGAGTTTACCGTCGAGCAGAATCGCCCCATTGAGTTGATAGGCGTACAGATCGCGACTCTTTTCCACTTGCTTTAAAAAACTCGCTTGTCCATCGAACAATTTTGGCCGTTCGTGCAGCGCGGTGGCCAGTGCCTGAGTGGTGCCTTCTAAGGTGCGTTCTTGACCGTGGCGAAGATACTTTTCCATCTCCCACACATATTGATACCCCAGCCAAGGTAGGCAGAGCAAAAACAGGCTAAGGCCGATGACTTTAGTGCGTAGACCAAAGGGGAAACGTGTCATAAGTTAGGGATCAGCATCAATGGGATCAAAAGTGTATTGGTTCAAGGTTACGTGCATCAAGGCAGCGCGAGAGTTCAGGCTAAGCTGTCCCAGCGATAACCCATGCCATAAACCGTATCGATACAATCAAACTCAGGCGCGGTGGCGATGAACTTCTTGCGAATGCGTTTCACATGGGAAGTGATCGTGCTGTCATCGACAAAAATCTTCGCCTCTTGCATCAACTCATGGCGGCTGCGCACATGGCCCGGGTGTTTGGCTAACGCGTGCACCATCCAAAATTCAGTGACGGTAAGCTCAATGGGTAATTGGTTCCAATAGACTTGCATGCGGTTGGCATCAATCGTCAGCGGACCTCGTTCAAGCAGGTTCTCCTGCGCCGTTTGGCTGGCCGCAAGCTCGGAGCGGCGAAATAAGGCCGCTAAGCGCGCAGTTAGATGGGGGAAGCTAACTTCTTTACTCAAGTAATCATCGGCGCCTAAACGCAGGCCACACACAGTATCAAAGTCACTGTCACGGGCGGTCAAAAAGATGATCGGCAGCGTGCTCGACATAGCGCGTAAAGACTGACACAGCATAAAGCCGCCGTCGATTTCATTGCCTAAGCCGATGTCGATAATGGCTAAATCCGGTAAACGAGTGTTAAAGGCTAACATGGCCGATGGTCTGTCGGCATAGGTTTGCACGCTGTAACCGTGTTGTTGCAGCACGTCCTTGTAATTCTCGCGAATGGCCGCTTCATCTTCCACTATGGCGATACGCTTCATAGAGCCATATTCCTATTGACTTGGGGGAGTAAGTTTTCGTGACTATACAGGATTTTACCCGAGATAAAAGGCCACAAATGCAATTGCCATTTTGTTGCCACAATTGATAGTTGCATTGCCATTTTCCATCCCTGCTCATGCCATTCCACTTGTGTTTAATAGCCTCATTCAGTTTGCACCCGTTTTGACCTCATGGGGGGTTGAACTTGTTGTTCAGGTTCGAGTGCAAGCTCAGCTAATAATCAAAAAGGAATGAGATGATGAAAAAGACACTAATTAATCTGTTGGTTTTGAGTTTATTAAGCGCGCCAGTCGCCAGTGTGTCGGCGCGGGTTTCACTGCAAAACCAAGCTCAAGGACAGGAGCGCAGCTTAGATAATGATGTCGATGCCAGCGGTATGGCGATGGATGGTGAATACGCCAATGAGGACGAACAGCCAGAAGCCTTAATTGGCCTCGGTGGTGGTGCATTAGTGGGCGCGTTAGTCGGTGGCCCAGTGGGGGCCATTATTGGCGCGTTCACTGGCACCTTGATTGGTAAGTCGGTTAGCGACACAGACACGCTGCACGTTCAGCAAAGACAGATCAGCCTGCAAGAGTCGCAATTATCCGAGTTGAGTGTAAAGCAACAAGCCGCCGAAAAACGCGCCAGCGAATATGCCAAGGCGCAGCAAGAGCTTGATGAATTGCTATCCGCGCAACGTCAATTACTCAGTGAGCTCGCCCTAGGGCTAAACGTGCAGTTTCGCACTGGTTCCTCTGAGGTCGAATCGCATTTTTTGCCCCAATTAGATGATGTGGCCGAGGTGATGAATCTGTCGCCTGAGCTTAATTTGGAATTGAAAGGCTATGCCGATCGCCGAGGGGATGTGAGCTACAACCAAGCCCTTTCTGAGCAACGTTTACTGGAAGTCCGTGGCTACCTGATTAAGCAGGGCGTCGCTGCTGAGCGTATGACAACACAAGCCTTTGGCGCTTTATCGCCACTGCAAGCGGAGCAGGACAGGGAATCGGATGTGTTCGATCGCCGTGTGACCTTGACCTTACAGCCTCATTCAACCTTGATGGCAACGCACACGACACAATAGCGGTCGATGTTAGTCGTCCATTCTAAGCCGTCAATTTAGAACATTCATTTTAACGACTGCGAACGTCAGTCCATATTAGTTAATAGAAAGAAGGAAGCCTTTGTGATGATCACAGGGAAAAGGGTAAAAGAAATCAGCGAAAGCTTAGCAATATTAATGATCAGTGCCGCCGTATGTTGGGGCTTGCCCTTTGTGGCATTAGCCTCACCCAATAGCACGGGCACATTGTCTGAACCACAGAATATTGCTTCGGCGCTGGTCGGCCAAAATACTGCTCAAAGTACGACAGAATCACAGGTCATTAATTACGATGACATTACCCAGGGATTATTACTTTATCGCCAGCCGAGTGGCGCTTGGGTGCCATCTTTGCCACTCGATACACAAGTGTCGATGCAAGTCTCTGGCTTAAGTAATCGCGTGAGCGTGAAGCAGGTTTTTCGCAATAACACTGAATTTGTGTTGAATGGGCAATATCTGTTCCCGCTGCCCAATGAGGCCGCGGTGGATTCGCTGCGATTACATATCGGCCAAAGGGTCATCGAAGGGCAAATTCATCCTAAGGCCGAGGCTAAGCAGATTTTTGAGCAAGCCAAAGCGGAGGGCAAACGCGCCAGCTTAGTGAGCCAAGAGCGGCCGAATATGTTCACGACCGAAGTGGCCAACCTAGCACCACAAGAGGAGCTGATTGTCGAAATCAGCTATCAAGAGAGTATCAATTATGAAGACGGCTTATTTAGCCTACGTTTTCCGCTGGTGGTCGCGCCTCGGTATATCCCGGGCTTAACCTCTGACGCCAGTGCTAGCGATTCAAATGAGCCTATGGCACGCCAATCGAGCCGAGTGACCAGCTCGCAGGTGTTTGATGCTGACCGGATTGTGGCGCCTGTGCGGGACGGCGCCAGTGGACGCGATCCTGTGCTCAAGGCTGACATTCAAGTCTTGCTGGCAAAGGGGGTTGATAAGGCGTCAATTGAGAGCCCTTATCATGACATCAAACTCAAGCAAACCAATAGCGGCGTCGATGTTTCACTGGCACAACGCGTGCCTGCCAATCGTGACTTTGTATTGCAATGGCGCGTACAGCAGGGCACGAGTCCTATGGCTTGGGTGTTTAATCAACAGGGTAAAACCCATAAACCCGATGGCGATAATCTGTCTCAGGACACGCTTGAAACCAGCAAAGCCAACGGCATGAATGAAGATAATTACAGTCTCGTCATGGTGTTGCCTCCTAAAGTTGAAAAGAGCACCCAACCGAGTTTGCCCCGTGAATTAATTTTGGTGATTGATACTTCGGGCTCTATGGCGGGGGATTCTATCGTTCAAGCCAAAAATGCACTGCTTTATGCATTAAAAGGACTCAAGCCCGAGGACAGTTTTAACATTATCGAATTTAACTCCAGTCTGTCTCAGTTTTCAGCGACACCATTACCGGCGACTTCGTCTAATTTGTCCCGCGCCCGTCAATTTGTGAGCCGTTTAAAAGCCGATGGTGGCACTGAAATGGCACTGGCACTGGACGCTGCATTGCCCAAATCCTTGGGCAGTGTCTCGCCCGATGCAGTGCAGCCTTTGCGCCAAGTGATCTTTATGACCGACGGCTCTGTGGGCAATGAGCAAGCCTTGTTCGATTTGATCCGCTATCAAATCGGTGAGAGCCGCTTATTTACTGTCGGCATAGGCTCAGCGCCTAATTCTCACTTTATGCAAAGGGCGGCAGAGCTGGGTCGTGGCACTTTTACTTATATTGGCAAAGTGGATGAAGTCGACGAGAAGATCAGCGCCTTGCTGAGCAAAATTCAATATCCCGTATTAACCGATATTCAAGTGCGTTTTGATGATGGCAGTGTGCCCGATTACTGGCCATCACCGATTGCCGATCTGTATCGCGGCGAGCCTGTGCTCGTAAGTCTAAAACGCAGCGCCCGTGAGCCGCAGGAATTAGTGATCTCAGGTCGCCAAGGGCATAAAAACTGGCAACAGTCGTTATCGCTTCAGGACAACTCAACGGGACTTATCACCAATCAAGGTGCGGGTTTAGATTTACTCTGGGCGCGTAAACAGATTGGTGCATTGGAGCTGAGTAAAAATGGCGCAAATGATGACAAGGTAAAGCAGCAAGTCACGGCCTTGTCGATGAATTATCACTTAGTCAGCGCTTATACCAGTTTAGTGGCGGTGGACTTAACCCCCATCGATTCAACCGCAATGAGCCGCGATGCCGTGGTGCGTCAGCACTTGCCCTTAGGTTGGCAGCCTTTTGGTGCCTTGCCACAAACTGCGACCTCGAGCCGTTTGGATATGTTATTGGGTGCGCTGACCTTGCTGCTGGCCTTGGTACTTATGGGATCGATTCTGCGACAAAAACGTGAAGAGAAGGCGGCCATGATCGCGCTTGCCTGTCATCGATGAACCATGAACCATGAATTATGAATCATGAACGACGAGTAAAGCCCGATGAGCAAAGGCAGAACACAGCGATTTTTAGTGGTGGGATTATTTTTAATTGGCGCAACATTGTTAGGAAAGGGACTCTATATGCAAGCTAAAGCACACTTTGCCCAGTATTTGATTGAACAGGCGTGGACTAAAACCTTAGCCGATGGACAATCTCATAAGCCTTGGTCATGGGCGGATACTTATCCCGTGGCAAAGCTGTCCATTTATCGTGAACAAGCGGCGGCTAATAGCGATATTGAAGCCGAGCTTAATGACAGTTTATATGTGTTGGCGGGGGCTTCAGGGCGAAATTTGGCCTTTGGCCCAAGTTTAGTATTGTCCAGCGCGCCAGCGGGGCAAAAGGGCAATACTGTGATTGCCGGACACAGGGACACGCATTTTGCGATCCTCAATGGCATGGCGGTGGGTCGCCGATTATCGCTGCAGACGCTTAAGGGAAATAACATTATTTATGAAGTAGTTGCGACTCAGGTGGTGCATGAAACTGAAACGCAGTTTATGGCGCCATCCGCTGATAATCGCTTAACCTTAATCACTTGTTATCCGTTTGATGCGCTTCAAGGCGGCGCCGAACTGCGCTTTGTGGTGCAGGCGATACCGGTTGCAGATGAGTCAATGGATACGGCTAGTGCCGATGTTTCAGCTTCAATAGGGAATGGGATACAAGGGAAGGTCGCTTCTGTATCGCGCAGTTTCACCCATTAGGTCGCACGTTAATTTAAGCCTTAGCGCAATCTTCAACCAAAGCGTTAAGGCTGCTTTGAGCTAATAATGTTAACTAAATAATGCTGAATAAATAGTGCTTATCAGTAACCGCCAAATGACTGTCTTTTAATCATCCTAGCCTGAAGCCGAATCATCGGCTTCAGGCTAATTCATTGCGTTCCAGTTAGCATAATCAAGTCATCACAATTAGTTGCTGATCGGTAACACGCGATTTCGACCTAAACGTTTAGCGTCATAAAGTAATTTATCTGCCGCTTCAATTAATTGCATGCCCGTTTGTTTTTCTTGCCATTGGGCAACCCCAAATGAGGCACTGATATTATTGATGCGCTCGTCTTTACGTCTGTCTTTCAAACTGAGCTTTTCGAGTCCACGGCGCATGGCTTCGGCCAGTTGCCTTGCGATGCGTAACTGACTTTTAGGCACAATAATCACAAATTCTTCACCGCCAAAACGATACAGTTTTGCGCCATCGCGGCAGGATTCCTGTAGCCGTTTCGCCACGGCGCGTAACACTTGATCGCCAAGCTGGTGGCCGTAGGTGTCGTTAAACACTTTAAAATGGTCGATATCGGCCAAGATCACGCAGGTGCCTAAGGGCGCTTGGGCTAACATGCCAGCAAAATCGCTGTCGAAGGCGCGGCGATTAAAGCAGCCAGTCAGCGCATCGTAGAGCACATCTTTTTCTGTCTGTTCGAGCTTTTTCTTTAGCGCATCGATTTCGGTTTGCGCTTTCTGCAATTGTCCGGTAAAGAACTCAGTGCTCGAGCGAATATTGTCCGACTCTTTCACTAAACTGCGCACCAGATCGAGCACTTGCTCAACACTAAAACCCTCATCTTCGATGCGGTTGAGCTTTTCAAAATTACTCTCGATGCGCGACTGGAATTCATTGGCATCCAGATTGGTATCTTTGAGCGATTGGGACAGCTCAGTCACCATAGCATCCAGATTCTGGCGCATTTCGCGGACATCGAGTTCAACGGGATCGGCAACATACTGGCGATATAAGAGTTCGCTACTCACAGGAGGACAAGTGTTGTACTGGGCGATAACGGTATCGAGTCGTTGATTTAATTCGGGATTCTGTTCACCAACATAAGTGTACCAAAGCGCATAATTAACCGGGGTGGTCGGAATTTTATGTTTGAGCATCAGAGGCACTGCTTTTTTGAGATTCAGTGCAGCGGCTTGTAATAACTCTAGCGACATATTGTTACCTTACTTAATGAAAATGCACGGATATTTTAAGATCTTCGCTATTTTATTCTGTTGTTATCTGTTCAAGACTAACCACAAGTATCCCGGCTCGATGAAGGCATGAACACCGTTTGTGCTTGGGCAGCAGCGACTCCGTTTGCGCTAAGACTTCCATCATAAACTAAAGATGATATGGTAAAGTCTATCCTTAAAATCAAATTATGATAATAACTTGGGAGAAAGTTGTGAAAAATATCATCTTAGCCACAAGTCTGATGGCCACTATCTCATTACCCGTTTTAGCTGAAACCACATTTGTGCAAAGCCTCGATCTCGCGCAATACCGAACCGATGTTAAAACCTTAGCCAGTGATGCCTTCGGTGGACGTGCGCCTTTGTCTGAAGGTGAGAACTTAACTTTAGACTATTTAGTGAAAGCATTTAAAGATATGGGTCTCAAACCCGGATTTGGCGACAGTTATCTGCAGGCCGTACCCTTGGCGCAAATTAGCGCAGATCAAAACATGCAGCTTGATATTGGCGGACTTAAATTTGCCAATGGCAGTGAATTTACCGCGAGAACCCAAAGAATCGCCGAAACCGTTAGCCTGAATAAAAGCGATGTGGTGTTTGTCGGCTACGGGATCAACGCGCCCGAATATGGCTGGAATGATTACCAAGGGTTAGATGTAAAAGGCAAAACCGTTATTGTGCTTGTAAATGATCCAGGCTTTGCGACTCAAGACCCAGCGGTATTTAAAGGCAATGCCATGACCTATTACGGTCGCTGGACTTATAAGTATGAGGAAGCCGCACGTCAAGGCGCCGAGGCTGTGTTTATTGTTCACGAAACAGCGCCTGCCGCCTATGGCTGGGGTGTGGTGCAAAACTCCAACACGGGCACTAAGTTCACTCTGGTCGATGCCAATAATAACCAAGGCCAAGTTGGCGTAATGGGTTGGGTTCAGCATGAAACCGCGCAAAAAATCTTTACTAAAGCAGGATTGGATTTTGATACCTTAAAGCAGCAAGCAGCCAAGCCAAACTTTAAGGCGATCCCACTTAAGTTGAGCGCCCAGCTCACGTTAAACAATAAAATTGAACGCGCCGAGTCCCATAACGTCGCGGCTTTACTGCCAGGTAAAACGCGCCCCGACGAAGTGGTGATGATGCATGCCCATTGGGATCACCTCGGTACTGTGATTGAAGGCGGTAAGTCAGAAATTTTAAACGGAGCGGTCGATAATGCCAGCGGTGTGGCGGGGGTTTTAGCCTTGGCGCGTTACTTCAAACAGCAAGCCAAGACGGTGCCACTGGATCGCTCGGTGCTCTTCAGCGCCTTTACGGCGGAAGAAACGGGCCTAATTGGTGCACAGCATTTTGCTCAGCATCCGAGTGTGCCAACGAAAAACATCGTCGCCTTTTTAAATATCGATGGCATGAATGTGAACAAGGGCGTGGATTATATTTTGCGTTATGGCGAAGGTGTATCTGAGTTGGAGCAATACTTAGATAACGCCGCGAAGGCCCAAGACCGTTCAGTTAAAGCCGATCCAAGACCGCAGAATGGGTTGATGTTTAGATCGGACCACTTTGCGCTGGCACAACAAGGTGTACCTGGATTGTTATTTATGAGCCTTGGGGATACCGATCCTGATTATATCGCCCATAAATATCACAAGCCTGCCGATGATTATGATCCAAGCTGGAATTTAGGCGGTGTAAGCCAAGATCTAGATCTCATCGCCAGTATGATTACCAGCTTAGCCAATAGTACCGATTGGCCCCATTGGCTTGAGTCATCTGACTTTAAAGCCAAGCGCGAGCAAGATGGGCGTAAATAGTGTTAATCAGTTGAATTATGAGGGCGCCCAGTAGGTGCCCTTATTTTTTAACGCTGATTTTAGCTGAGGATTGAGTGATAGTTTTAGCTAGGTGTAGCGATTTAAGACAATAAGAGTCTTAATGGAATATATTTGAATTAAAAAGAATAACTGATGGAAAGCATAGGGCCGATAAAGCTGTAATAGATATTGTAATCGGCGATTTGAGTGTCTTTATTCGGCGAGTTTTGGGCGATATCCACATCAACTTTGTAGTAGTTATAGGCCACGCTCATGCGCCAGTTCGGGGTGATTTGTGCATCAACACCGACTTTAATATCAACAAGCTCGCCTTTTACATCATTGAGTGTGATGTAGAAATACTGTGCATGGCTGGTTACTTGCCAACCTGGAACAAATTCATACTGACCATAAATACCAAAGTCCGGCAGTGGTGCAGTGACATTTTCATCAACAATGCGCGGAATCGCTTGGCTACCACAGACGTTATTGAGTAATTCTGACGAAGCGCAAACACCAATCACACCTTCAAAACCTGTCTTGATAAACATAGTGTGTAAACCAAATGACAGACCCACATCATAGTTACTGCCTTGAAAGACATCATAACCATAGCCTAAGCGCAGCACGTCGATGTTTAAGGTTGAACTGAGCTTACCGCCGGCTTTGATATCGTAAATGGTGTCGTTGATTTCGAGCTGGAAGGGTTTGGCAAGGGCTTGGGTGTCGGCGCTACGGTGGAGTTGTTTCCAGTCGAGGTAGATATTGTGCCGCTCGTTGAAGTGATAATTTAACTCGATAAAAGGCAGGAATTCGTTTTCAGCGAGTTTGAGATCAGATTCATAATCTAAGGTGAAGTTATTACCCGAAACTGGGTTAGTGACTTCCATATTGGTGTCTGATTGCGAGTAGAAGCCGCCTAATTGAATAGTAAAGTCATCGGCTTGCACTTGAGTGCTGACGAGTGACGCTATGATGAGGGGTAACAGGCGAATCGACATGTTAAGGAGTAACTCCAGCATTATTCTTATTATGTTTAGCGATAAGGTCAGACTTTAGTGCCATAAAAAATCGACATTTGGAGTTTAACAGCAAATTTCGCTATGTGAATAAAATGTTTTAAAAAATGCGAAAATTTGTGATTTAAAACAAAAGTAGGACTTATTTTAGCGGCATTGAATGAAATTTGAGCGAAACATCACATCAATTGTGGATTGAAGGCTAACGCAAACGGTAAGGGAGGGACTAGTGCTACCTAGAAATGACTTCAGTATTGCAGCTTTGCTTGTGGCGCGAGATGCCAATGGATGTGAAACATGATAAATGGAGGATAGTAATCAATTTAAGAATATCTAGCGGCGTGATACCGCTAGATATATCGCTGGTCCGCTATTTAGGCTCGATAACGGGCGTCACAGACGTTTCTACATTGTCAGTAATGACCACTTTGGGGCTACTTGGCTCATCTTTATTAAACATGCCTAAACGGATGCGAATAAAGTGTAAAATTTGCGCGGCAATATCCACATTCAAACAGGATTCTAAGCCTTCAAATCCTGGGGATGAGTTTGCTTCGCAAATTTTGTAATGGCCGTTATCAAACAATAAATCGATACCCGCAACATCGAGATCGAGAATATTGGCTGTTTGCGTGGCAAGCCATTCAATTTCAGGAGTGATCTGAAATGGACGCGCTGAGCCGCCGGCACTGACATTGGCTTTAAAGCTGTCTTCTTGACCACGCCTTTCGTAGCAACCTGCAACACGACCACCGATGGTAAATACCCGTAGATCGCGCCCGTGACTGTTAGCGATAAACTCTTGCAGAATAATGTTAGCGTTTTTGTTGGTCGCTTCAATCAACTGCATTAGATCGTCAAATTCACGTGCCTTATGGGATAAAAACACACCGCTGCCCTGTGAGCCAGAAAGCGTTTTAATCACCACAGGAAAGCCGAGATGGCGCTCTACAAGGGCGATATCAACGGGGAATTTAACCAACATTGTTTTAGGCGTAGGCAAATTCTTCTCGGCCAACAATTGCTGGGAGAATAATTTGTCTTTAACGATTTCAATGGCTTTAGAAGGATTGAGGCAATACACCCCTAATCTTTCTAAGTGGCGAATAATGGCTAAGGCAAAGTAAGTTGTGCCTGATCCCATTCGCGGAATAATAAAATCGGGCAGCTCGACGGCTTGCCCATTCAATAAAATACTCTTGTTATCTTCTCTGGTGACAGTCAGATCAAATTCATCAGGTGCGTAAACTTCCAACTGTATGTTGTCGGCTTTTGCTGCCGCCAGTAGACGCTCAATTTCATACCATTCAGGTTTTAGCTGAGTCGCGGTTTCTTTATATAAAATCCAACCACGCATTTAGTAGCAAACCTTAATCTTCATTCTTTATCCTCGGGTTCAGGTTCATCCTGAACATCATCTTCAATATCAAATACAGCCTCAGCCTCTACTTCTATCTCGGGCTTGGTTGCAGGTAAATGCACTGTACCAACCACGGCATAAAAGGGTTTCCCCATGGCGAGCCTGCGATACTTTACCCAGATCTGCTCTAACAAGCTACTGGGCGCGATATTTCCTTTGGCGACTTCCACAAATTGGGCTTCATCGGAGGTGCAGGGCAAGGTTTTACCTTCAGCCAAATTCTTCATTGCATGACCATGCAATTCAAGCAGTTCAGCTTCCTTATTAGTAAAATCGCCGCTCCGTTTGAAGCCTTTGGGGAAATTCGCGTCGTCGTAGAAACGTTTTTGCGAGACAAAACTGGCAGCAGCTGAGCCGTTAAACGTCTCAGAACCCTTGTTAGCGTTTGAAAAAGACTGTTCAGACATGGCAGATACCCTCTAGTTTTTGATATACAAAGATTTGCAACTGGAGTATTGGCTAGTATTATTGATTTATAAATCAAAAAAATTTGCCTATGTTGGTCAAGAATTTTTATGGATACCGATTTACTGAAAACCTTTCTTGAAGTCTCCCGTACTCGCCATTTCGGTAAAGCGGCCGAGAATCTGTATCTCACGCGCAGTGCTGTGAGTTTTCGAGTCAAGCAGCTTGAGAGCATTTTAGGCGTCGCGCTGTTTGAGCGGCAGCGGAATAACATTCAGCCCACACCTGCAGGCGAGCGCATGCTTGGCCATGCCGAAGCAGTATTAACGGCGTGGGAGCGGGCTAAACAAGATGTTTCCCTTAGCCAGTTACAGTCGACTCAGCTTGCTATTGGTGCAGGGCCGAATATTTGGGATGCCTATTTGCAAGGATATTTACAGGGGCTGCATGTGGGGCTGCCCGGCGTGGCGCTGCGCACCGAAGTGCTGCCTGCCAATGCGATGACGCGCCAATTAATGGACCGCACCCTCGATATCGCGATTTCATTCGATCCGCCAAAGCTTGATCAATTTGAATTAGTGCAGCTGGGGCAAATTAATTTGTTGTTGGTTTCGAGCCTAAAAGGTCAAACTGTGAATGCCGTGGTGCCGGGGCAATATGTAAAAGTGGATTGGGGGACGGCGTTTAATATTGTGCATGCGCAAGAATATGCGTCGCTGCCTGTGCCAACGCTACATACGAGCTCTGCGCGTATCGCCTTGGATTTCATCCTAAATAATGGTGGTTGTGCTTTCTTACCTGAGCATTTGGTGCAGCATGCTTTGCGCAGCGGCGAATTGCATCACGTTAGTGGCGCCAGCGCTATTTCACGAAATGTGTATGTTGCCTATTGGGCAGAAAATGATCGTTTAGCCCAGATCAAACAAGCCATCGACTTTTTAAGGGACGATGGCTCAGTGTTTGCTCATGCGACTATCTAAAACGTCGGTGTTAAAACACCAGTGGCGCGAGTACAACCAGCCAAGTTAATCCACACAGCGCAAGACTCATAAACACGGCGGCCGAGGCGATGTCCTTGGCTTGGCCGCTTAGTGGGTGAATTTCACTGCCAACACGATCGACCACAGCTTCAATCGCCGAGTTTAAAAGCTCAACAATCAACACGATAAACAGTGTAAAAATCAGCAACAAACGTTCAATCGTGCTGATATCAACCCACAAAGCCACGGGTAACATGACGATGGCCAACATTAATTCTTGTCTAAAAGCGGCTTCGTGGATCCAAGCGGCCTTTAAGCCCTTCATCGAAAATCCCGTCGCTCTGAAAATGCGTTTAATACCGTGATTGTTGGCTGGTTTCATAGTGTTTCCAATAGACATTAGCGACAATGCGCTGAGGTGTTGCTCACTCAAACAGGTTTGATAAAACCAACTGTTGTGGATTTTAACATTTGACTGAGTTAATAAATTTGGCCGCAGTATAGCCCGAGATGAAAAGCGCATAAACAATTAACTGAGTAAAATCGTCATCAACATTCGTTGTTAACTTAGGCGCTTAGTGACTTTCGACGGTTTTTTAGTGCAACTTGAGCTATGCGTTCTAAGCTTGATGAAGGATATATTGCCAGAGTGAGCAAGGGAATGACTCATATCAGCCCGTTACAAGATTTAACATTTCATCGTTTTATCCGCTTTCGGTTTTTCAAACAACGTCTGCTCTTACTCAGTCTGCTAATATTCGGTTGTTTAGTCCCAGTGACCTATGCACAAACCTCACTACCTTCGATACAGTTGGCAACCGAGTTTGATGCCCAGCAAGAGATTAATATTCACGACTTTTTGATTAGCGAAAAACTCGACGGGGTGCGAGGTTACTGGAATGGTCAGGCACTATTGACTCGGCAAGGTAATCTTATTGCTGCTCCAACTTGGTTTATCGCGAATTTTCCGAATTATCCCCTCGATGGTGAATTATGGCTTGGGCGAGGCCAGTTTGAGGTTATGTCGAGCATAGTTCGACAAACCTCAGCCAAGGATGATGACTGGCGCAAAGTGCGATTTATGGTGTTCGATGTGCCCAAGGCGGGTGGCGACTTTCAGCATCGCTATCAATTTGCGTTAACTAAACTGAGTGGCAAATCGCATTATCTTGAAGTCATAGCGCAGTTCCAAGTGGACAGTCTTGAAGCTCTGTATCAAAAACTTGATAGCTTAGTTGCTAAAGGCGCTGAAGGATTAATGCTGCATCGCAGCTCCGCGATGTATGTCAGTGGCCGCAATCCTAATTTGATGAAATTAAAACCCTATTATGATGCTGAAGCGACAGTGATCGGCCATATACCAGGCAAAGGTCAATTTGCAGGGCAAATGGGTGCAATAAGAGTGCAAACCCCAGACGGCCGCGTTTTCAACATAGGCACAGGTTTTAATCTCGCAGAGCGCCAACATCCTCCCGCTGTGGGTGCAATCATCACCTATAAATATTTAGGTCTTACCGTAAATGGCTTACCCAGATTTGCCAGTTTCCTGCGGGTACGAGTCGATGTAGATAAGATCGACAGTCAACAATAGGGGCGTGTACGGTTAACGAGACTTAGTGCAAGTACTTGTTTTGGTAGACTTTATTTTAATTTAATTTGACAGCTAAGGCACAAAGTACATTTAATCACTTCATCATGACGATGGATAAGCTTTGACTGTTGAAGGATTGAATGAAATGAAAGAGGCGAGAGTGCAACGTATATTAATGGTGTGTCTGGGCAATATCTGCCGCTCACCGACGGCAGAAGCTGTGTGTCGCTTTAAGGTTGCGCAGCGCAGGCTTAATATTGAGGTGGACTCTGCGGGTACTATTGGTTATCACCAAGGGGATAGGCCTGATAGCCGTGCTATGGCGGCGGGGGAAAAGCGGGGTTTTAGTTTCGATGGAATGCGGGCTCGGCAGGTTGTGGATGCCGACTTTGAACATTTTGATTTAATTTTGGCGGCGGATAAGGCCAATTTAGCGGATTTGCTTAGTCGTTGTCCGCTTGAGTATCAGTACAAGTTACAGTTAATGCTCTCTTATGCGGATACGCAAGTCACGGAAGTGCCGGACCCTTACTATGGTGGCGAGCAGGGCTTTGAACTGGTGTTGGATTTATTAGAGCAGAGTATGGATGCCTTGCTTGATAGGTTGACCTCTGGTGCGCAAAAGTAGTTGCGAGTGGCTGTGTTTGTTAACGCGACATCTTCGTTTATGAAAATAAAAAGCCAACATATTCAATATGCTGGCTTAAATGTTACGCTTGATGAATTAGCTTACTAAGCTTGAATATCAACGCCATTAGCGTCTTAACTTAAATACACTCTAAGCGTTATTTTCAATGCTTGCAGAGATAGTAAGATAACTTGCCGTGATGACTAAGCGTGATGACTACGCGTAATGAGTTAGTCGTTATGGCGCTTACCAGAACGCTTCAATCTTTCTGCTGCGAGTTTGGCTTCTTTTATTGCTTCCTTCTCTGCCATGATGCGGGCGACTTCAATCTTCTCAAGCTCGGCCATCGCAGGCGTTTCTAACGAGAGGAGGCCGATTTTTCCTGAGCGGTATTCATGCAGCAATAACTCAGATGCCTTGTGCATATCAATGCGACCACCGGGGCGCAGCGCACCACGTTTGCGGCCGATTTCTTCGAGAAGTGCGACATCATCCTTGGGTAATTCACTTAAGTTGTAGCGTTCACAAATCTCTTTTGGATAAGCGGTTAAGAAATACTTAGCGGCGAACAGGGCTACATCTTCATATTCCATCGCGGTATCTTTAATGGCACCCGTGACGGCGAGGCGATAGCTGCTCGCTTCGTTATCCACTTTGGGCCACAAAATCCCTGGGGTGTCCGAGAGTACGATACCGTTACGTAAATTGATCCTTTGCTGGGTTTTGGTCACCGCAGGTTCGTTACCTGTTTTGGCGATAACACGGCCTGCTAAGGTGTTGATGATGGTGGATTTTCCGACGTTGGGGATCCCCATGATCATAGTGCGAATGTCTTTTTCGGTTTTATCGCGACTCGGCACTAACTTACGGCAGATATCTGGGATCTTTTTCACCATTGCCGCTTGCAGTGTGGTGATCGCGGTGGCTTTTACGCCTTGTTCGCGTTCTAAGTATTCAATCCATTGCGCAGTGATCTCTGGATCTGCCAGATCAGATTTATTGAGCAGTTTGATACAAGGTTTGTCGCCTCGAAGCTGAGCCACCATGGGGTTTTCGCTACTGTAGGGAATACGCGCGTCCAGCACTTCGATAACAAGATCGACCTGAGGCATTGCCTCCTCAATCTCTTTGCGTGCCTTGTGCATATGCCCTGGATACCACTGAATTGCCATGATAACGCCTTGTCCTAAATAACTTAAAGAATGGCTATTCTACCTTGAAGGTGGCGAATGTCATAAAAAAAGCGCCCTAAGGCGCTTTAATCGCTTAATCCTTGACTGTCTCTTGCGATTATCTCTCGGATTAATAGGCGGTATTAAGGGTTAAATAACCCCTAGTTCGCGCAGTCTTTCCATCAAATAACTGTCGGCGGTATAACGCTCAGACAGCACGACAGCAGGGTTTGGATGCAAAAATAACGGCAAAGAGATCCGTGGTTTGGTTTTATCCGTACCTTCAGGATTGATGACGCGATGTGACGTCGATGGGAAATAACCGCCAGACGCTTCCTGTAGCATGTCACCGATATTGATAATAATGCTGCCAAAATCGCTGGGGACATCTAACCAAGTGCCATCTTTGGCTTTCACTTGTAACCCAGGCTCATTGGCCGCAGGTAACACTGTGATAAGGTTAATATCTTCATGGGCGGCGGCGCGAATGGCGCCCATTTCTTCACTGCCCGTCATCGGTGGGTAATGCAGAATACGCAGTAAGGTTTTTTGGCTGTTGGCGATCATTTCTGGCAATGGCATCGAAAACTTGGCTTTTACGTCTTCGGGTGAGTGGGTTTCAATCCACTCTAAAAGTTCTGAAGCCAGCGCATTGGCTTTGTCGTAATAGGCGAGAATATTGGCACGCAGTGAATCGGGGATCCGGCCCCAAGGATAAACGTGATAGTACTCTTTAATGTCTTTGACTGTGTTGCCTTTGGCGGTTTCAGAAATTGATGCGGGGAAGAAACCGTCGTGGGTTTCTTTTTTGAACATATAGTCGTTTTTAGCTTCTGAATTAAAAAAGGCTTGCCACTCGGTGTAGATGTCTTCAACTAAGCGCTTATCAATCGGATGATTAGATAAAACACCAAAGCCAGTTTCCCTAAGTGATTCAACGAATTGCTGGGCACTGTTTTCAGCGCGGTAATCAATGGTTTCTAATTTCATTGTGGTTTCTACTTGTTATATTTAGTTGTAATTTGACCCGCAGCAAGTGTAGCCGTGCGCTTGAGCGGGTGCAAACACTCCGCGAGGGTGAGTGAGAGCAACTGCTGTATTTTCCGTCATTTATGTTGTCGCTTAATGCGCACTGATTTAAATGCTTAGATTAGGACTGACTTAAGTGGCAAGATTTTAGCCGTTAAACCCGTTAGTATGGGTTATTGGATGTGTTGTGATTAGATTTGTTGTGATTGATGTCAGCCGCATTTTGAAGCCGAGTGCAAGATATCTTGCTTGGAGTGGGTCTTATGTTGGGTTTTATGGAACAGCTGCTTAATTAACTTAATCAACTTAATCAAAGAGTATCAAAATAGACAACGACGTGAGTCGAAAGGGCATTAATATGAACAAACTGACCGATTTTGAACGCTATGTTATCGAAGAAAAAGGCACTGAACGCCCATTTAGTGGTGAGTATTATGATCATGATGCCAAGGGTTTGTATTTATGCAAAAAATGCCATGCGCCCTTGTACCGCTCTGAGCATAAATTTAATGCCCATTGTGGCTGGCCAGCTTTCGATGATGAAATCGCCGGCGCTGTAACGCGCCATGTTGACGCCGATGGCCGCAGAACCGAGATTGTCTGTAGCCAATGTGGCGGCCATTTGGGCCATGTTTTTGAAGGTGAGATGTTAACCCCCAATAATATTCGTCACTGTGTTAACTCCGTTTCTATGGTTTTTAAAGGGATGGATGATGCTGTTGAACCAGCATCGAACAGCTTTGCGACTTTTGGCGCTGGGTGTTTTTGGTGCGTCGAGGCTATCTTTCAAAGCCTCAAAGGCGTGGTGAACGTCACTTCTGGCTATGCTGGCGGTGATGCCCATGATGCCGATTATAAATCGGTTTGCTCAGGCCAAACTGGCCATGCAGAGGTTGTGCATATTGAGTTCAATCCAGAGGAAATTGATTTTACGACGCTGTTAAAGGTCTTTTTTGAGAGTCATGATCCGACCACGCTCAATCGTCAAGGCAATGATAAGGGGCCACAATATCGCTCCGTGGTGTTTGCCCATAATGCTGAGCAGATAGAGCAAACTACCGCTATGCTGACTCAGTTAGCAGCAGCCAAGGTTTTTGATGCGCCAGTAGTGACCCAAGTGTCAGCGTTTGAGACGTTTTATCCCGCTGAAAATTATCACAATGATTACTTTGCTTTACACGGTGAGCAGCCTTATTGTCAGATGGTTGTGCGCCCTAAAGTCGAAAAAGTGAAAGCCTTGTTTGCACGATTGCAAAAAGCTTAAGCAATTCAGCGCAGGATGCTAAATACAAAAACGCCACCGATAAAGGTGGCGTTTTTAATCGATTTTTTAATGTCCGCAACGATAGTTACCGAGGGAACTATCTACTCTCGGCTAACCACTGGGCGTATTGTTTGGTGTAATAGCTGACAATCAAATCCGCTCCAGCTCGCTTTAAGCCGACAAAGGTTTCTGTCACCACTGCACGCTCATCCAACGCACCTGCAAGGGCGGCAAACTTGATGCCCGCATATTCACCGCCGACTTGATAGGCGGCGAGTGGTAAGTGAGTTTCTTGTCTTAAACGGCTTAACACATCCAAGTAGGGCGTACCGGGTTTAACCATCAGGATATCGGCGCCTTCGGCTTCATCTAATGAGGCTTCTAACAGGGCTTGGCGACCGTTGGCATAATCAAGCTGATATCCCTTGCGGTTACCACTGAGTTCACAATCGACCGCGGCTCTAAAAGGACCGTAGAAGGAAGAGGCGAATTTTGCCGAGTGAGCCAGAATCGCCACATGTTCAAAACCTGCGGCATCAAGCCCTTGGCGAATGGCTTTCACTTGACCGTCCATCATGGCCGATGGTGCTAACATATCAGCGCCCGCTTTGGCGGCTGTTATCGATTGCTTAACTAAATTTTCGACGGTGAGGTCGTTGCAGACTTCATTATTGTGCACCACGCCGCAATGGCCGTGATCTGTATATTCACAAAAACAAATATCGGGGATCACCATCATCTCAGGCACGGCGGCTTTAATGGTGCGCACCATGCGGGCGAGTAAGCCATTGTCATCCCACGTGTCGCTGCCTTTATCATCCTTAGTGTGGGAAATCCCAAAGGGCATCACATAGCGGATCCCGAGGGCATAAAGCTCGCGCACTTCTTCCGCCAGTGCAGTCTCAGGTAAGCGGCTGATACCAGGTAGAGTGGAGATAGGCACTGCGTGGGTGATGTGCTCTTCAATGAACAGGGGATGGATGAGATCGCTTAACGAAATATGGGTTTCGCGCAGCAGATCGCGCATCGCTTCTGAACTACGTAAGCGTCTTAGGCGACGCAATGGAGGCGTGTTTAACATGAAATATCCTTATCGAAGGCGGGTTAGTGCTATCGTACAATAGTAAAGGAATGGCAAGGAATGAATTCAATCCAGACTTGTCTGCTCTGACAAGCAAAGTTGAAAAAGTTTCCCCAAGCTGGCGGTATTCCTTAATGAGTTTATCGATCATTGACTTAGATCACATAAATCCATCAAGTCCTGATTTGCTACTGGATATCATGCGGGCGCTATTTTAGCTGACTTGCTTGCTTAGCCCTTTGTTTTCGGGCATTTGATGTTATTATTTGCGCCAGTTTACTCATGGCATATTCGCACAATACCGAAATGGTCAACTTGATGCGAAATCTTGCCCGCTAATCCGGTTTTGAAATGACAATAACACATGAACACTCTGCTTGTATTCTTGCCTTAGACACTTGTACCGAATCCTGCTCAGCTGCGCTGCAATATCAAGGTCAGATTTATGCTGAACTTGCCGATGCGCCGCGTGAACACAGCCAGCGTCTGTTGCCTATGGTCGATTCAGTGCTCAAGCAAGCAGGCATTAGCTTAGATAAAGTGGCGGCGATAGCCTATGGTCGAGGTCCTGGCAGTTTCACGGGGATCCGTATCTGCACTAGCATGACCCAAGGTCTGGCACTGGGGTTAGATTTGCCTGTGATTGGTATTTCAACCTTAGCGGCTATGGCACAAATGGCCATTAGCGAGCATCAAGCCGAGCAAGTGCTGTGTGCCATTGATGCGCGCATGGGTGAAGTGTATTGGGGGCAGTTTGTGGCCGTCGATGGTATTGCGACATTAGTCGGTAAAGAAGTGGTCAGTGCGCCTGCCAACGTACAACTTCAGCTTGATACTCAAGCGCCCATTGTGGCTTGCGGCACAGGTTTTGATGCGTATCCTGATTTACTGGCACTCGGCAAGGGGATTTTAGCTCTCGACGCCGTGAAATATCCCGATGCAAGGGCTATGCTGATATTGGCTGAAGCAGGTATCAAAGCAGGGCTAACAACCTCGGTCGATGAGCTTGAACCTGTGTATTTACGTGATACAGTCACATGGAAAAAGTTACCCGGTCGTGAATAAGCTGTTCTTTTCCTGAGTATCTGCGATAGAATCTCAGGCAATTGCTGCTAAGCATTCTTTACGATGAATGGCTTAACGATGAATAGTGCAAACTTAAGGCTTCTTGATGCAAGTGAATGTGAATCAAATGAGTTTGACGAATGCTGTAGCGAGTAATAGACCCGCTATCGCTCAGGGGCTAACCGTGCCTGAATCGTCACGCCCAGTGATTGAGCAAGATGCCGTCGAAGCCCTTAGTTTAGAAACACAGCCTAAAAGTAAAAGCGCAGCGGGAAATTTACAGTCAAGGCTCGGCGCCCACCTCGAGTATGAGCAAGACACTCGTGGCCATCAGGGGGCGATAGCCCAATATTTACAAACTCAACATGCCGCCAAACGCGATGAAATTCAGCAAATGGTTGGCGTGGACTTGTATGCTTGAACATCAACAAAAGCCTCCCCGTTCTACCTCGCGATTTTCCTCTTCTAAATTAACGGGTTTAGCCGCCAGCGGTGTGCCAAGCCGTGGCTTGTTTATTATCGAGCTGGTGGTGGCGTTACTCATCACTCGCATTCCCTATTTAAGCGTGCCGTTTAAATGGCTTGAAAGCTATTTTCATGAACTGTCCCATGGCATTGCAACGATTTTAAGCTCGGGCGTGGTCAGCCATATTCAGTTGTTTCCGAATGGCGCCGGATTTTGTTTTAGCCAAGGCGGCTCGCCGATGTTGATTGGCTTTGCTGGGTATTTTGGCGCGGCCTGTTGGGGATATTTAATCTACTTGCTCGCGACTTGGCCAAAGGGGATCCGCGTGAGCTTTGCCTTGCTGGGCGCTTTAGTGGTGCTAAGCGGCTTGCTTTGGGGCAGAGATATTCTCACGCTGGCGATTCTAGCCGTACTCACTATTATTTTGTTGTTACCGCTTAAACTCAGTCAAAACAAAATGTTGACCCAGTTTTTGCGTATTATCGGTTTGATGATCATGCTTAATGCGCTGGCAAGTCCAACTGTGTTGCTCGGGCTTGATGGCCAAGGTGATGCGGTGATGTTGGCCGAACGTTCTTGGATCCCCGCGTGGATTTGGGTGGGACTTTGGTTATTAACCAGTGCCTGCGCCTTGTATTTTGCGTGGCGCCGTGTGGATAACGCTGCGAGTCGCTAATCATCAAGGTCATTTAATACCTCAGGCGTATTGTGTTTCCTCTGGCTTTTTTCCGCTTTGCGCTTTATTGGTTTAGCTAAAGGTGAATTGACTCATCACTTTGAGCCATAACCACTTATGTCACTCAAACCTAGGTTTTACGACTTCTATTCCTTGGATTTTTGGCCATTGGCTGCTAGCTTATGCCTTCGGTATCCATGGAGAATTACAATGAAAAAAGTCACCTTAGTTGCCAGTCTACTGCTTGCTGGTTTATGTTCGAGTGTTACCTACGCCGATGAAAGTTTAGATAAAGTCTTAAAAAGCGATTTTCGTCAGGCTAAAAATGCCAGCCGTGACGTTTATCGTCATCCCGCTGAAACCTTAAGTTTTTTTGGCATTACCCCAACACAAACTGTGATTGAACTCTGGCCAGGTAATGGTTGGTATAGCGAAATATTAGGGCCTTATTTAGCCAAAGAAGGCCAATATATCGCCGCCAGTTTCGAAACCGCTCCCGCGACGGATACACCCGGAAATCGCTATCGCGCCAACGCTGGTACTAAGTATGCTGCGTGGATGACGGCCAATAAAGACGTCATGGGCAATGCAAAGATTGTTACCTTCGATCCTCCACAAAAGATGGATTTAGGCGCCGATGGCAGTGCCGATCTGGTATTAACATTCCGTAATCTTCATAACTGGGCATCGAGTGATCAGTTAGAGAATGTGTTTGCCGCGTCATATAAAGTATTGAAAGACGGCGGTGTCTTTGGTGTGGTGGAGCATAGAGCCAACGAAGGGATGAATTTTAGCACTGGCTATATGGACCAAGCGGCCATGGTTGCTTTAGCCAAAAAAGCCGGTTTCACCTTAGTTGAAAGCGCCGAAATCAATGCGAACCCCAAAGATACTAAGGATTATGCCAAAGGTGTTTGGACGCTACCGCCATCTTTTGCTTTGGGTGACACGGATAAAGAAAAATACCAAGCGATCGGTGAAAGTGATCGTATGACACTCAAATTTGTCAAAAAATCATCTTAATCACCTGACATCAGAGGCATTATGTGGCAATCTCTCGCCCCCCAAAATCAAATCGAATTTGTATTACCTCATATTAAGGTCGCGGGCCGATTATGGGGGGCGAAGGATAAACCTTTATTACTGGCCTTACATGGCTGGTTAGATAACGCCAACAGTTTTGAGCCCTTAGCGGCACATTTACTCGATTATCAAGTGCTCGCCATTGACTGGCCTGGACACGGCTTTTCGGCGCACAGGCCGGGGCATTATCCGCTGCATTGGATTGATTACTTGTATGATTTGGATGCACTGTTAACGGCATTACCGCAAAATCCTGTGGCTATGGTGGGGCATTCGCTCGGTGGCATTATTGCCTCGGCGTATACGGCGACGTTTCCAGAAAAGGTCAACAAGCTGGTATTGATTGAAGCGTTAAGCCCCTTGTCTGAGTCGCCAACGCAGGCGAAAGCACGATTAAGAAAAAGCTTCTATCAACACGAGAAGTATTTAACCCAGAAGCATGGGCAGGCAAAAATTTATGACGGCATAGATACCGCAGTACGGGCGAGGGCACATTTAACAGGACTTGCCCAACCTTGGTGTCGTCTGTTGCTCGAGCGTAATATGCAACCCGAAGGTGAGGGCATAGGTTGGCGCAGTGATCCTCGATTGAGATTAGATTCACCCCAAAGGCTAACCTTCGCTCAAGTTGATGCATTAATGCAGGACATCAATATTGAAACCTTATTAGTGTGTGGCAAACAGGGATTTAGCCAGTTGCAGACCGCCATACCTAAGGCGCGAACCTGGTTCAAACACTTGTCTGAACACATAATAGAGGGCGATCACCATGTGCACATGGACAATGCCGAAGGTGTCGCGCGCTTGATCCGCGAATTCGTTAAATAGGGTGCTTTTACTGCCCTAAAAAAGACGCTAGGTTTTTTGTTTTTTTTATGTGATGATGATCAAAATTAAAACGCTCGTATGATTTATGACGAGTCAATCAATAACTATAAAATGTAAGCCGGTATTTTAACTCGGTATTTATCGAGTCTTGACGCTTGTATGGATATTGTTTCCGCAGTTGTGGGGATTTAGGAGAGAGTAGTGGATCAGCCTTGGATTAATCATTTGCCAAAAGATGTGCCTGCTGAAATTAATGTGGAGCAGTACTCATCGCTTGTTGATATGTTCGAAACAGCGGTGGCTAAGTATGAAGACCAACCTGCATTTATCAACATGGGTGCCACGCTAACCTATCGTAAATTGGAAGAACGCAGCCGTGCATTCGCCGCGTATCTACAAAATGAATTAAAGCTTGAAAAGGGCGATCGTGTCGCCTTAATGATGCCAAACCTGTTGCAATACCCGATTGCACTGTTTGGGGTTTTACGTGCCGGTATGGTGGTCGTTAACGTTAACCCGCTATATACCCCGCGCGAACTTAAACATCAGTTGATTGACTCGGGCGCCAAAGCCATCGTTGTCGTGTCAAACTTCGCCCGCACCTTAGAAGAAGTGGTCGAACAAACGCCCGTTGAAAGCGTCATTATCACCAGTTTAGGTGATCAATTAAGTGCACCAAAACGCACCTTAGTGAACTTTGTGGTGAAGTACATTAAGAAGCTCGTCCCTAAATACGACTTACCCCACGCACTATCTATGCGCGACACCTTATCAACTGGTCGCCGCATGCAATACATCAAGCCTGAAGTCACTAACGACGACTTAGCGTTTTTGCAATATACAGGCGGCACAACTGGGGTGTCTAAAGGGGCGATGTTGACCCATGGCAATATAGTCGCCAACGTATTGCAGGCCGATGGCGCTTATTCGCCCGCCTTAAACGATGGCAGCGAGTTTGTGGTAACGGCCTTGCCGCTGTATCACATCTTCGCATTGACTGTGAATTGCCTGCTGTTTTTGCACAAAGGCAGCCAGAACTTACTCATCACCAATCCCCGTGATATCCCAGGATTTGTGGCCGAGTTGAAAAAGTATCCTTTCACTGCATTGACTGGGGTAAACACCTTATTTAACGCGTTAGTGAACAGTGATGATTTTTCCCAGTTGGATTTTTCGCGCTTAAAACTCTCTATCGGTGGCGGCATGGCGGTACAAAAAGCCGTCGCGGATAAATGGCAAGCCATCACTAAGACCCGTTTACTCGAAGGTTATGGTCTGACGGAAGCCTCACCTCTATTAACCTGTTGCCCATATAATTTAGATGGTTACAACGGTTCAATTGGTTTCCCTGCACCTTCGACACTCATTCAAATCCGTAATGATGACGGCAAGGTATTAGCCCAAGGCGAAACTGGCGAGCTGTTTGGTAAAGGCCCGCAAGTGATGAAAGGCTATTGGCAACGTCCTGAAGAAACCGCCAAAGTGATCGATACTGACGGCTGGTTAGCCACGGGCGATATTGGTTACATGGATGAGAAAGGGTTCTTCTATATTGTCGATCGTAAGAAGGACATGATCTTAGTCTCAGGCTTTAACGTGTTCCCTAACGAAGTCGAAGAAGTGGTTGCACTGCATCCTAAAGTGATTGAAGTGGCCGCAGTTGGGGTGCCAAACGACGCCAGTGGTGAGTTAGTGAAGGTATTTGTGGTGGCAAAAGATAAATCTTTAACCGCTGAAGACATCATTAAGCACTGCCGTATTCATTTAACGGGATATAAAGTACCGAAGCTGGTAGAATTTAGGGACGAGTTACCTAAAACCAACGTGGGTAAGATCTTGCGACGAGAGCTTAGAGACGAAGCTAAGCGCGCGTAAGATTGAAGCCGGCATTTGCCGGCTTTTGTTTTTATGGACTGTGATTGACCCACAGGATCTGGAGAAGAATTTGTCAGCGTTTCAATATGTGAGTGATGAAGCAAGCCTTAATGCCCTCGTTGCCCAATATAAACAGAGTAAGATACTCGTGTTAGATACCGAGTTTGTTCGTACTCGTACTTATTATGCCAAGTTAGGTTTGATCCAAGCCTATGATGGTAAAACCTTAGCTTTGATTGATCCTGTGGCTTTACCTGATTTAGCCCAGTTTTGGGCGCTGTTATCGGACCCGAATATCGTTAAGCTAGTGCATTCCTGCAGTGAAGACTTAGAAGTGTTTGCCCACTATGGCAAATGTCAGCCTACGCCTTTGTTTGATAGCCAAATTGCCGCCTCTTTGTGTGGTATGGGCCACGGTGTGGGTTATGCCAAGTTAGTAGAAACTTGCCTGGGTGAAGTGATTGATAAAGGCGAGTCGCGTACCGATTGGATCCGCCGCCCGTTAACGGAAGCACAGTTAAGTTACGCCGCTAATGACGTCTTGTACTTGTATCAGCTCTATCCTCAACTTAAAGCGAAACTCAGCGCCCAAGGGCGTTTAGCTTGGTTATACGAGGAAGGGGAAAGGATGACCCAGGGCAGGCTTGCCGATCCTGATCTCGACACGGCCTATTTGAAAGTGAAAAATGCTTTCCAACTGACTGAAATCCAATTGGCTTACCTTAAAGTGCTAGCCAAGTGGCGTCTTGAAAAAGCCTTAGTGCGTGATTTAGCTCTAGGTTTTGTGGTCAAAGATCATGGTCTTATCGCATTGGCGAAGAAGCAACCTAAATCCTCGGCCGACTTGTTTAAGCTCAATGATTTGACTGAGCAAGAAAAACGTATCCACGGTAAAGATCTATTACGTGTGCTACAAACCGCTGATTTGGTCAATTTACCCGAGTTAGTGGATGTGCTGGCGTTGAAGTCGGGTTACAAATCGGCCTTTAAGGCGATAAAAAGCTGCTTAGTTGAGTTGTGTGAACAGCATGATGTGCCACAGGAAATGCTCGGCTCTAAACGTCATATCCATGAGTTTTTGCAATGGCGTTGGGATAAGCAACAAGGGGATTTACCCGCGGTGTTATGCGGATGGCGAGGCGAGATTGCCGCTGAGTCCCTAGCTAAGCTTGAGGTCTAAGGCTTTTAATCTAGTATTTAAATCTTGCGCGTGAAGTCTTGTACTTTATGCGCAGTATTTGAAACTTATCGATAGCCGAAAAACAGCCAACAAAAAGCGTCATCTTCTTCAGAAGATGACGCTTTTTGCGTAATCGACTTATCTGTCAGGCAATGTGACGTTAAGTTCGAGTACCGACAGGTTCGCGTCGTTTTGATCTAACTGCACAGAAACTTGATCATCAGAAATCGGCACATATTTGCGAATAACGGCAATGATCTCTTGTTTCATCTGTGGGAAATAATCGGGAGTGTCCCTTTGTCCACGTTGATGAGCCACAATGATCTGTAGGCGCTCTTTAGCCATTACCGCAGTGCTAGGCTTTTTCTTGCTTTTGAAATAGTCGAGTAAAGACATAATTAGCTACCAAATATCCGTTGTAAGAAACCTTTCTTTTCTTCCGTAATAAAGCGTACTGGGACATCTTCGCCCAGTAAACGTGCAACTGTGTCACTGTAGGCTAAACCTGCATCACTTTCTTGATCGATAATCACAGGCACGCCTGAGTTAGAGGCTTTCAGTACCGATTGTGACTCAGGTATCACGCCGAGTAACTCAATGGCCAGAATTTCTTGAACATCATCAACACTCAACATTTCGCCTGATTTTACACGGCTCGGTGAATAACGAGTCAGCAGTAAGTATTCTTTGATTGGCTCAAGGTTTAGCTCGGCGCGGCGTGATTTGCTCTGCAGCATCCCTAAAATACGGTCTGAGTCGCGTACTGAACTGACTTCTGGGTTAGTTGTCACAATGGCGATATCGGCAAAATACAGTGCCATCATAGCGCCTTGCTCAATCCCCGCAGGTGAATCACACAGAATAAACTCAAAGTCTTTGGCTAAATCGTCTAGAACACGGCCAACACCTTCTTTGGTCAGTGCATCTTTATCACGGGTCTGTGAAGCGGGTAAAACGAATAACTTGTCGCAGCGTTTATCTTTGATCAGCGCTTGATTTAAATTGGCTTCACCATTGATCACATTGACGAAGTCATAAACCACACGACGCTCGCAACCCATGATCAAGTCTAAATTCCGTAAACCAATGTCGAAATCAATAACGACTGTCTTGTGTCCTTGCATGGCAAGACCGGTCGCAATTGCAGCACTCGATGTGGTTTTACCTACGCCGCCTTTACCTGAAGTGACAACAATAATTTGTGCCATGTTTCTCTCTATCCTTTGTTCTGCCATTTAGAGGGGCAATGATTCAACCATAAGCGACTCACCGTCTAGGCGAATGCAGCCGCTTTTATCTGAGCTATGTTGTTGTAGATTTTCAGCGAGCCAATATTGCCCTGCTATTGAAACGAGTTCGGCCTCCAGAGAGTGGGCTATGATGACGGCACTGGTATCGCCCGCCGCGCCCGCCATGGCTTTCCCTCGTAATGCGCCATAGATATGAATGCTACCATCTGCGATGACTTCTGCGCCATTGCCTACCGCACCAAATATGATTAAATCACCATTTTTTGCGTAGACTTGTTGGCCTGAACGAATATTTTGCTTCACTATCTTAGTTTGGCGAGGTGCAGGCGGTGGCGTACTGCTCTGTTTTCCGGCTTTGACTATGGCAAGGCCTAAGTCTTTAGCCTGTTTGCTGAGTACGGTTGTCGCGCCCGTTATGCCAACAATCACTAATTGACGTGAGATCAGCAGATCCTTTAACGCACTTAAATTTAAGCTGTCGTGTTGGATCGCACTCAGATTGACGACTAAAGGAGCACCCAGAAAAAACTGAGGAGCTTGTGCCAACTTACTGTCTAATTCAGTCATGACAGCTTGTAAATCGCTGCTATTAATATGAAGCACTGAAAGAGTAAAAGAAGCGCCTTTTAACTCTAAGCTAGGTTTTGACATCCCGGCACTATTCTCCAGAAATCATCAGTCGGTTCGCTGATTTTACAATTAAATTACTAGGCGACCATGTTATAGTGTGCCCCATTGACTGGCAAGTTTGAACTATTGGATATTTGTACTCTTATGCTATGTGCCGTTTATAAAAGTAGCCGAAAGGCTGATACTTATTTATTTGTGAAGAAAAGAGATTGTTTTGATGATGTTCCTGCGCCTTTGATGGAAATGTTCGGCGTGCCAAAGCTGGTGATGGTGTTTCCTATTGCGAAACGTGACGCGTTAGGCATGGCAGATATTCAAAAGGTAAGAGCTGCGATGGAAGAAAACGGCTTTTATTTACAAATTCCGCCACCTCAGGTGAATTTATTGGCCGAGCATAAGCTCAGTCTTGGGATCAAAGATTAAGCCAATAGCATAAAAATAACAGGAAGGTATATGCATCGATACCGTACTTATCTAACCCAAGCTTATCAAACCAATGCTTTCCCAGTTAAGGTTTGTCAATTTGGGGTTTATCAGAATAAGCTTTATCGACTCGCAGCATATATCTTCGCTCCCATCAGGGCATTTGTCTGTTTCATCATTTGGCTGAGTGCGTGCAGTTTGCCAGCCATGGCGCAGCAGTCGGATGAGAAAATCAGCTTTAGTGATTATTTAATTCAGCTAAAGCAAGAAGCCCGTCTTCAGGGCATCAGCCAAGCGACCTTAGATTTAGCCTTTCCCCAGATCAAACTCTTCAAAAAAGCTCGAGCGACAGACAGCCTCCAGACTGACAAAACTCACAACCTCGATACTTATCTCGCCGACACTGTGCCCGAGTGGAAAGTTGACACCGCACGTGTGCTGTTTAAAGAGCATGAACAACAACTCAACGCCATCGCCAGCCAATACTCTGTTCAGCCACGCTTCTTAGTCGCGCTCTGGGGGCTTGTCTCCGACTTTGGTGAAGCTTCTGGAGATTATCCTGTGCTATCTGTGACGGCGTCACTGGCCTTTGGCGGCGAGCGCGAAGCTTTCTTCAAAAAAGAGTTTATTGCAGCGCTCAGCATAATGGATAAAGATCATATCGGTTTTCAAGATCTTAAAAGTCGTTGGAATGGCGCCATGGGACAAACGCAGCTGATGCCAACGGATTATCTTGCCTATGGGCAGGACGGCGATGGTGACGGTAAGAAAGACATTTGGCACAACACACAAGATGCGTTTGCCTCCGCGGCGCATTTGCTACAGCAACTCGGTTGGAACGGCGATGATACTTGGGGGCGACAAGTACAAGTGCCTGCAACGCTTGATTTGGCCGTCGCTGGATTAGATAAACCCCAGTCCTTAGCCCAGTGGCAAACTCTCGGTATTCGCAAGTTTGATCATACCGATTTGCCGTCCCGCGAAGAAATCAAGGCCTCGCTAATCATGCCCGATGGTGTTACCGGTCGAAAATACCTCGTTTATGGCAATTACCGCGTATTAATGCACTGGCAGAATACCGATTATTTCGGGATTTCTGTCGCGCATCTGTCCGAGAGAATAAAGTATCCGCCGATAAACTAGTGTAAAATAGCTCGCATTAAGCGGGCTTTTTATTGAGAAGATACAGTTAATCATGGCATTTTGGCAGAGCAAAACATTAGCGCAGATGAGCGCAACCGAGTGGGAATCCCTGTGTGACGGTTGTGGTAAATGTTGTTTAAACAAGTTGATAGATGATGAAACCGAAGACTTGTATTACACCAATGCGGCCTGCCTTTTGCTCGATCATCAAACGGCGGGCTGTCAGCATTACAGTGACCGTTTCACCCATGTCCCTCAATGTACTGTGATCACGATTGATAATATCCATGAGTTAACTTGGCTTCCCGACAGTTGCGCATATCGCCGCTTAGCGGCAGGGCGTGAGCTACCGAGCTGGCATCCGCTGCTGACTGGCTCTAAAGAAGCGATGCATTTAGCGGGCATGTCGATCCAAGGTAAAGTAGTCGATGAAAGACGCGTGAAGGATATTGAAGATCATATCGTGCTATGGCCACTCAAAGATGTGGATTAACAGACGTGGATTAATTTTTACCGTCGCGTTGTCGATTGAAAAGTGACTTATTGATTGAAAAGTGAATTATTGGTTGAAACGACACTGGTTGATTGAAAAAACAGTAGTTGATTGGACCGTTACCGTCAGAATGAAAAAACAACAAGGGAGCGATTATCGCTCCCTTGTGCATGTTGGGTGTTAAGTGAATTTAAACTTCGTTAAATAACCTTTGGCTAGATTTTTAATCCCACCATCAACTGATCAAGTTGCCCAGCTGTTGCTTGCAGCTCATCACAACCTGAAACCGACTGGTTCGCCGATTGCTCCACATCGTGTGACTGGTTGCGGATTTCCATCAGGTTAGTTGCAATCTCGTTGGCCACTGCCGATTGCTCTTCGGCCGAGGTGGCAATTAGCACACTCATTTCAAACACTTTGTTGCTGTGGTGGGCGATAAACTCTAAGTCTTTACCCGTTTGCAGTACGTGTTGTTTACCTTCATCGGCTTGATTCACAGTACGCGACATTACTTGGGTTAGATTGCGCGTACCCGACTGCAGTGATTCGATCATGGTTTTGATCTCAACCGTCGCGGCTTGAGTGCGGCCCGCTAAGGTACGCACTTCATCGGCGACCACGGCAAAACCACGACCTTGTTCTCCGGCGCGCGCCGCTTCAATCGCCGCGTTGAGGGCGAGTAGGTTGGTTTGCTGGGAAATTGCATTAATAGTTGATACCACTTCATCAATTTTACTGGCGTTGTCATTGAGAACGCCCACCGCATTTGAGGCCGCAGAAATTTCATCCGATAACACGTCAATAGCATTGACTGTGGTTTCAATGTCTTTACCGCCAGCGCTAACCTGTTGATTAGCCTCTTGAGTTTCGGCAGAAGATTGTTCAGCATTACGGGCAACTTCCTTCACTGCAGCGGTCATTTCTTCCATTGCCGTTGCTAGGGAATCCAAATGTTGTCTCTGGTTCACCGCCAAAGATTGACCTTGCTGCGCTGTGCTACGAAACGAGGAGACTACCTCACGGATTTTTGTTGTCGATTCTGCGATTTGTTTCACTAACAGATGTTGACGTTCAACTAAGGTATCTATGCTGATAGCTAAGATACTGAACTCGTCTTTGACTTCGAAGAAGTTTAAACGACCCGTCAAATCGCCCGATGCGGCCCGTTTTAATGCCATCACTGTGGTATAAAGTGCGCCGCCCACGAAGGTCGAAATGTAGTAGCTAAATAAAAACAACACAAATAGAAGCGCCGCCATCAGGCCGTAAACCAGCAGGTTATCTTTGGCGAGCAGGGCATCAATTTCTTTGCTGTCTAAGGGAATAATCGTGATCAGGTTTTGATCGTTAACGCCACTCACAGCTCTAGGTAGCTTACCGCTATTATCAATACCGCCACCGCTGCGAGCTAAGGATTGCGCTTTACTGTCGGCCTCATTCACCGAAATAATGCTGACATTGCCTTTGATGTCGCGGCTTAGCTGGCTAAGGATAGCTTGGCGTTCTTGCTCTGGGAGTTTGTTATATAAGGTACCCGTGACTTGGTTGATTTGTTGTGACGCATTTTGCAGACCGTTGAGTTGTCCTTGGACTAAGGTTTGCCGGGATTGGTTATCAAGAAAAATCGCCAGTCCAACAATCATTAGCATAGGAACGATAGAGAGAATTGCGAATTTAGTTTTTAAGGTCATATGGATAAGATATTGATCTATCCAGCGAAACTTTACTTCTTTCATGAGTGCCTCGATAAAATGGGCTGTGAACCGAATGTATATCGGTTAGTTTGCCATAGACTTTATAGTTTTCTGTTTTGTAAAAGCTTATATCGTTAATGTAGTCTAATTGCAGTCGTTATTGTGTTATTTGCTGCAATTTTGGCAGGGTACGGGTGTGAGTTTACAGTTTAGTTACAAATGCTGCTAGTGGCTGAACACGGAACTTGTTTCAGTCAGAATCGAGGTTTAGATTTCACCTTGAGCAAAACTCAGGCTCTGAACTGGGGTAACACATGAATTTGCATGATAAAAACCCCCAATAAGCCCTAGTAATATGCCGCTCGCTCGCGTAAAATTTCTATCCTTTTATTTCGTTATAGCTAGCAAAGCGTCTGGCATTAACGCCCGATAACCTGAGCACCCAAATAGCCTGAAAGTTTGGCGCCCATAGCACTTGTTTATCAAGCGCGACTATGCAGTGGAAGAGAAAATGCAGCAGTTAACTGAGATCGTAGAACAAGCCTTAGTCATTATTGACCAGGCCAGTGATCTAAAAGCACTGGATGATATCCGTGTCGATTACCTGGGTAAGAAAGGTAAGATCACCGACATGATGAAAATGATGGGTAGCTTAAGCCCTGAAGAAAAGCCAGCCTTTGGCCAAGCGGTCAATGATGCTAAACAGGCGATTCAACAAAAATTAACTGAGCGCATCGATGGTCTGAAGAGTTCGGAACTGGAAGCCAAATTAATCGCTGAAAAGATTGATGTGACTTTGCCAGGCCGTACCCAAGAGATCGGTGGCTTACATCCAGTGACGCGTACCATTGAACGTATCGAAACCTTTTTCGGGGAATTAGGGTTCTCGGTTAAGCAAGGGCCTGAAATTGAAGATGATTTCCACAATTTCGATGCGCTGAATATCTCTGAGCACCATCCTGCGCGTGCTGATCATGATACCTTTTATTTCAATCCTAAACTGATGCTGCGTACCCAAACGTCGGGCGTGCAAATCCGTACTATGGAAACTGAAAAGCCACCCTTACGCATTATTTCTCCGGGTCGTGTTTATCGTAACGATTACGACCAAACGCACACGCCAATGTTCCATCAAGTGGAAGGTTTGCTCGTGGATGAACATGTTAACTTTGCCGAATTGAAGGGCATTTTGCATGACTTCCTGCGTAACTTCTTCGAAGAAGATCTGCAAGTGCGTTTCCGTCCATCTTACTTCCCATTCACTGAACCTTCAGCAGAAGTAGACGTGATGGGCAAAAATGGTAAATGGCTAGAAGTGCTTGGCTGCGGTATGGTGCACCCGAACGTGCTGCGCAGCGTTGGCATAGATCCAGAAAAATACTCTGGTTTTGCTTTTGGTATGGGTGTCGAGCGCTTAACTATGTTGCGTTACGGCGTAAACGATTTACGTGCGTTTTTCGAAAACGACCTACGTTTCCTGAAGCAATTTAAATAACGGAGCTGTAATAGCATGAAATTTAGCGAATCTTGGCTTCGTGAATGGGTTAACCCTTCCGTCAGCCGTGAAGCATTATCCCACCAGATCACTATGGCCGGTCTCGAAGTCGATGACGTTGAAGCCGTAGCAGCCGATTTTAGCGGTGTGGTGATTGGTGAAGTAGTGGAGTGTGGTCAGCATCCCGATGCCGATAAACTGCGCGTGACCAAAATCAACGTTGGTGGTAGCGAACTTATCGATATCGTCTGCGGTGCACCAAACTGCCGTCAAGGTCTTAAAGTGGCCGTAGCTATGGTTGGCGCTGTATTACCTGGCGATTTCAAAATCAAGAAAGCTAAGCTGCGTGGCATGCCATCAGAAGGCATGTTGTGCTCGTACAGTGAGCTTGGCATTAACGTCGAAAGCGATGGCATTATCGAATTGCCATTGGACGCGCCATTAGGCACTGACATCCGCGATTATCTGCAACTTAATGATGCCGTTATCGATGTAGATTTAACGGCTAACCGTGCCGATTGCTTAGGCATGGCAGGTCTTGCCCGTGAAGTGGGCGTGTTAAACCGCCAAGCTGTGGTTGAGCCACAGTGGCAAGCCGTTACGCCAACGACAGATGCACAGGTCACGATTAACGTTAAGGCGCCAGCCGCTTGTCCACGTTACTTAGGCCGTGTGGTTAAAAACGTCAATGTGAAAGCGCCTACGCCATTATGGATGCAGGAAAAACTGCGCCGTAGCGGTATTCGCTCTATCGATCCTATCGTTGATATCACTAACTTTGTGTTGATTGAATTCGGTCAACCTATGCACGCTTTCGATCTTGCCAAGTTAACGGGCGATATCCAAGTGCGTTTAGGCACTGGCGAAGAGAAAATCACCCTGCTTGATGGCAGCGAAGTCACTATTCCCAGCGATACCTTAGTGATCGCCGATGATGCGCGTCCATTAGCCCTTGCAGGCGTGTTTGGCGGCGAATACTCAGGCGTGAGCGACACGACCCAAGACATACTGCTTGAATGTGCGTTCTTCGCGCCTCTTGCCATTATGGGTAAGTCACGTCGTTTAGGTTTGCACACAGACTCATCACACCGCTTTGAGCGTGGCGTTGACCCTGAGATGCAACACAAGGTTATCGACCGTGCGACCCGCTTAGTGCTGGATATTTGTGGCGGTGAAGCGGGCCCTGTAGTTGAGGCTAAATCAGAGGCTGATTTACCCAAACCAGCACAAATCGTGTTACGTCGTAGCAAGTTAGATAAAATCCTCGGTCACCATGTACCTGATAGCGATGTGGCTGAAATCCTCACGCGTTTAGGTTTTGCTGTCGTTGCAGCAGAGGGAAGCTGGCAGGTCACCACTGCGACTTATCGTTTTGATATGGCGATTGAAGAAGATTTGATTGAAGAAGTGGCGCGTATTTACGGTTATAACAATATCCCGAATATCGCGCCTGTTGCTGCGCTGCGTATGTCAGATCATAAAGAATCTAACTTAAGCCTAAAACGCGTGCGTGCCTTATTGGTCGCTCGCGGCTTCCAAGAAGCGGTAACCTACAGCTTTGTCGATCCCAAATTGCAAAATCTGGTTCACCCTGGTTTAGACGCTATGGTGTTACCAAACCCAATTTCCAGTGAAATGTCGGCCATGCGCCTGTCAATGTTCACCGGTTTATTGGCCGCCGTTGGCTACAACCAAAGTCGTCAACAGAGTCGCGTGAGACTTTTTGAAACTGGCCTGCGCTTTGTTCCTGATATCAATGCAGAATCCGGTGTAAGACAGCAAGCAATGCTCGCTTGTGTCATTACTGGGCTCCAAAATGATGAACATTGGGCTATGGAATCGAAAACCGTTGATTTTTTCGACCTTAAAGGTGATTTAGAAGCAATTATCGGCTTGACAGTTTCCGCATCAGAATTTAGCTTTAGAGGAGCGACGCATTCTGCTCTCCATCCGGGGCAATGTGCTGAAATATTGAGAAATGATCGAGTGATCGGTCATATAGGTGCAATCCATCCTAGTTTGGAGAAGCCTTTTGGACTCAATGGTAAAACCATCGTTTTTGAGTTGGAATTGGATGCTTTATTGCATACCAGTTTGCCGCTAGCCCAAGCTGTATCTAAGTTTCCAGCTAATCGTCGTGACATCGCAGTCGTAGTAGATGAGAGTGTATCTGCAGGTGATGTAATGAAATTGATAAGAAAAGTTGGCGAAAATCAGTTGGTTGGCATAAACTTGTTCGATGTATACTTAGGTAAAGGTGTTGAACCTGGCAAGAAGAGCCTGGCGATAGCACTTACATTACAAGACACTACTCGTACGCTTGAGGAAAAAGAGATTGCTGAGACCGTTGGTTCAGTCGTTTCTGCCCTGAAGTCCGAGTTCAACGCATCGTTGAGGGATTAAAGTATGGCACTTACCAAAGCCGAAATGGCAGAACATCTTTTTGAAACACTCGGAATGAACAAACGTGTCGCCAAAGAGATGGTTGAGTCGTTCTTTGAAGAGATTCGGGGCGCACTTGAAAGTGGTGAGCAGGTCAAGTTATCTGGCTTTGGCAACTTTGACCTTAGGGACAAGAATCAAAGACCGGGAAGGAACCCAAAAACAGGCGAAGATATCCCAATTTCTGCTCGTCGTGTCGTGACTTTCCGTCCCGGCCAAAAGCTGAAAACTCGTGTAGAAGCAGCAAACACGGGTAAGTAATTTCGTTTGTTTGATGGGAAAGCCACTCCTTAGAGAGTGGCTTTCCTGTTTATTTTTTCGTGCAATATCTCCATTATTTCTATCCACTGTCTGAGGTGAATTCTTTGTCAAGACAGCCCAAACATTTTGACCGTCGTTTTAAACTCGCCTTATTACACCCTAGATACTGGGCCACTTGGTTGGCGATTGGTCTATTAGTGATTTTCGGACTCATGCCCGCATGGCTACGTGATCCCATAGCAAGATTATTGGCAAAAATAGTGATGCCGATTGCCAAAAAGCCCATTAGTGTTGCCAGAGCCAACTTAAGGGCGTGCTTTCCTGAACAATCTGCCGCCGAGATTGAAGCGTTAATCCGCGAGAACGTACAAAACTTCGTTTTGGTCTTGTTAGCTCAAGGCGAATTGCTGGTGCGCTCAAAAGCGTATTTGCGTCGTCGAGTGAATTTAATCGGTTTTGAGCATGTGACGAAAGCACAAGCGGCGGGGCAACCGATCATTTTTATCATGCCCCATGTGTGGCCAATCGATTATGCTGGTTTACGCCTTAACCTTGAGTTGCCTATGGTGACTATGGCCAAAGCCCATAAAAACGGCTTATTCAATTGGTTTAGTAATCGTGTGCGCAGCAGTTGTGGTGGCCATGTATACATGCGCGAGGCGGGAATTCGTGCGTTGTTAGCTGAGCTTAAGCGGGGTAACAGTTTCTTTTATCTACCCGACGAAGATTTAGGCCCAGAACAAAGCGTGTTTGCGCCATTTTTAGGCACAGTGAAAGCAACGCTGCCTGTTGTTGGGCGTTTAGCGCAGGCGGGTAATGCCCAAGTGCTACCTGTAAAGATTGGTTACAACCAAGCGACACGGCAGTTTGATCTCACTGTGATGACGGCCGTTGCGCCTGAAGACATGGTAGGCAAGGAAAACGAGGCGTTGGCGCTGAACAAAGTGGTCGAGCAAGTTATCTTAGCTTACCCTGAGCAATATATGTGGTTCCTACGCGTGCTCAAGACGCGCCCAGAGGGTGAAGCTTCTATCTACGGTCAATGACGGGCCTGTCAATTTAGTATGGCTAAAAATGGCTTTGAGCGCTCAGTGCTCAAAGCCATTTTTGTTTTGAGGGGTATTCTTGTTGATGGCACTCTTTATTGATTGAGATCTTGATCAACTCTGCTGTCGTTAACAATGCCAATTACAAATGAGGCACCTAATCTTCATCTTGTTCCATTTCAAGTTGCATCAGTAGCATGTCTTCGCCATCAAGTACGCGGGTGCGATAGCTTTGACACGCAGGGCAGACGACCGTGCGCTCACTCAGTACGGATTCAGTCTGGCAGTCTTGGCAAAGTATCACTAGCGGCTGAATTTGCATATTGAGTAGGGCTTCTTTGCAAATCCCATCGAGCTTAAAGGTATCGAAGGCCGTTTGTAGCAGGCTAGGTTCAACCCCGCTCATGACGCCTAGTTTGATATCCACTCGGGTGATTTTATCGGCATGATTAGCCTGCGCGTGCTGCTCGCATTGCTCAATCAGCGCACTCACAATTGAATATTCGTGCATCAGCAAATCCTTGGCAGCAGTTCACCTTGGGGAAGATCGAGATAACGCTTGGTATTCCAAGGCGTTCTTAGCACGACTTTCCCCACTAAATCCTCACTCACAGTGCCGATTATCGCTGCATGCTCACAGTGGCCAAAGCGTTGCATGATTTCGAGCGCACCTAAAGCGATGTCGTTGGGGACGGCGAGGATGAAAGTGCCTTCGTTGGCAAGATCCATGGCTTCGAAACCATAGAGTTCGCACAGACCTTTGACTTCATCGCTGACGGGAATACTGGCCTCATTCACTGTGATACCAACATTGGAGGCAATAGCCCATTCGTTCAGTACTGCCGATAAGCCACCGCGAGTCGCATCTCGCATCGCATGAATGGGAATATTGGCGGCAATCAATTGCTCGACTATCGGCCAGAGCGTGGCGCAGTCACTTTGTAATGCTGATTCGAGCGTGAGTCCTTCACGCGCCATTAAAATCGCTGCGCCGTGGCAGCCAATATCACGGGAGACGATAATGGCATCGCCCACTGCAATGTTTGCCGCTGAGATGTTGGGACGCAAGATGCGGCCAATGCCTGAGGTATTAATAAATAAACCATCGGCACAGCCCTTGGGCACGACTTTAGTGTCGCCGCAGACAATCCGCGCACCACTTTGTTTGAGCTCTTTTGCCATGCTGCGGACAATAGTCGTTAAATCATTGATAGAAAAGCCTTCTTCGATGATCACGCTACAGCTCAGATATTGAGGCTCTGCGCCCATCATAGCGAGATCGTTGACTGTGCCTGCGATGGCGAGTTTGCCGATATCGCCGCCGGCAAAAAACAAAGGTGAGACGGTAAAAGAGTCAGTAGTAAAGGCGTTGGCGCCGTGCAAATCGAGTTTGGCAGCGTCTTCTTCGCAACGAAGGATAGGGTTATCAAACTCGGCAAAAAACAGATCGCGGATCAGTTTATTCATTTCTTTGCCGCCACCGCCGTGGCTGAGCTGAATGGATTTATCTTTTAGCGTATCAGCCATGATGTGGCTCCTTGATATCGATACCTTGATAGCGGTAATAGGCGTTACATGCGCCTTCGGAGCTGACCATGCAGCTGCCTAGGGGCGTTTCGGGATTGCAGCCTCGGCCAAAAACTTTACAGTCCTTTGGTTTAGCAAGCCCACGAAGAATGTCGCCACACTGGCAGGCTTTATGATCGTCAATTTCCTTTACGGGTAAGCAGTCTTTAAAGCGCAGTTCGGCGTCCCTGTGGGCATATTCGGGTTTGAGCTGCAGCGCTGAATTGGGGATAGGACCGAGGCCGCGCCAGCGAAATTGCGGTCTGACATTAAAGAATTGATTCACTTTGGCCTGCGCCGTGAGGTTACCGTCTTCCGATACCGCGCGGCTGTATTGGATATCGAGCTCCGCTTTGCCCGCGGCTTTTTGGCGCACAATCCGTAAAATCGACTCCATCACATCAACGGGTTCAAATCCTGCGACAACCACAGGCGTACCATAGTTTTCGACTGTGCTGCGATAGATTTTGGCGCCGCTGATCACGCTCACATGGGCGGGGCCGATAAAGGCATTCACCCTCGCTTTCGGGTCGTGCATCACGGCATCAATCGCTGGCGGCACTAATACATGATTGATATGAAAGAGTAGATTTTCGAGTTTTTCTTGTTCGGCCAGTTGTAACAAAATCGCCGTCATTGGGGTTGAGGTTTCAAAGCCGATGGCAAAGAAGACCACGGTTTTATCGGGATTGTCGCGGGCAATTTTGAGCGTATCTAAGGGATCATAAATCGGCCGAATATCGCAGCCTTTCGCCCTAAAGCTGGCTAAGGAACCCTTAGAGCCGGGCACACGGATCATATCGCCCAGCGTCACTAAGATGACATTCTCTTGGGAGGCCAGCGCCGCCGCTTGGTCGATACGCTCTTTCGGCATAATGCACACTGGACAACCTGGACCGTGGATAAACTCAATATTATCAGGCAGTAAATCCAGTAAGCCGTATTTCATAATAGTGTGAGTATGACCGCCACAGACTTCCATGATATTGATTGGTTGCTTAACTAATTTAGCGGTCAACTGAATATCACGCGCTAAATTGGCAATCGTTTGGGGATCGCGAAAGCTTTGATAGAGGTTTTTTAGTTCAAGCATGCTCTTTCCTCGGTGCACTCGATAGGGTGCGTGCCTTGCTACTCAATCTTGCATTGTTGATGATCAGTGTATGGCTTCGTTTTCGAGTTTAGTGACGATTTCTTTATATAGGTCAATGCTTTGCTGCGCGTCTTCCTTATCGATTTTGTTCATCACAAAACCAATATGGATCAGCACATAGTCGCCAATCTCCAGCGGTTCATTCATCAAATGACTGCTGACATCGCGGCGTACGCCTAAGGTATCGACCGTGACACTCTGGCGTTCAATATCGACCGCCACCACTTGGGAAGGTATGGACAAGCACATTATTGTGCACCTCTAATATTGTCTTTAAGCCAAGCCGCCACAGCCTGCATGGAGTCGCCATCTTTAATGGAGACTTCAATGATTTGAGTTGCTGGATTGAGTTTTTTAAGCTGCGCTTTGGCTTCGTCTAGCTTGAAATCAAAATAGGGCAGTAGATCGCACTTAGTGATAAACACAACATCGGCGCGGCGGAACATCACGGGATATTTCTCAATCTTATCATCGCCTTCTGGCACGGACAGCAGCACGATATTTTTGTGCGTACCTACGTCATAACTCGCTGGGCAGACAAGATTACCGACGTTTTCGACAAAGCAAATATCGAGCCCTTCAAGTGGTAAATGATGTAGGGCACCGTGCACCATAAAGGCGTCGAGGTGACAGGCGCTGCCCGTTTGAATTTGATAGGCCTTAATGCCTTTAGCGATGAGGCGGTCGGCATCGCGGGAGGTTTCTAAGTCGCCTTCAATCACCGCATAGTTGAGCTTGGTGTATTCTTTGAGATTTTCTAAAAGGGTCGTTTTACCGCTGCCTGGGCTACTCATGATGTTGAAGGCCGTGATGTTATGTGTCTCAAAGTGGGCGCGGTTATGTCCAGCTTCGATATCATTTTTATCTAAAATCTTATGGATCACAGACAAGGTTTTTTTATCGTTTAACTGAGGATTGGTGTGTAACTCTTGATGGCTATGCTCATGAGTATGTGAATGGTCATGATTATGCTCATGGCTATGGGCATGCGCGCCTAGATGATCATGATCGTGGCGGGTAAGGGAGCAGCCGCAGTCTTTACACATTTTACCTCTCCTTGTATTGGCAGAGTACGAGGACTTTGCCTGACGAATTGTGAATGCTGATATACGGATCGTTAATTTGGTTACGCTAATGTTGAGTGTGATACAAATTGCGCTGCAGATCTTTGATGTTCGTCAGGTTTATGGGGATAAAAATGGCGAGCTAACATCAGGGGTTATCAAATAAGTAAGGTTATTGATTCTGATGAATGCCATACCAAAGTTGGCCTAGAGCTATGCCGCCATCATTGATGGGGATCTGTTGACTGGATAACACTTGATTGCCTTGGGTGCTTAGCTTGCTCAGGCAATATTCCAATAGGTATTTATTTTGGAATACGCCGCCGCAGAGCACGGTTGGGAGGTGTTTGTACTGGGCGGCATAGTCGCAGATAGCATCGCCTAATGTGTGTAAAAAGGCGCGGGCGATGGCATCTCGTCTGTTGTCTGTTAGCGGTTTTTCAGTCATTAATTTAACAATTTGCTTGAACATTTCACTGCTACGCCACTGGTCGACGTCAAGAGGTAAGTTAAGCGACATGGCTTCAAGGGCTAATGCATCGGCGCGATTGGCTGCGGCTTCTATTGCCATGCCTGCTTGACCTTCAAATTGTGTGGTTTCGATTAAGCCTAAGGCGCAGGCGAGGGCATCAAACAAGCGTCCGACCGATGAGCTTTTAAGTGCGCTACCGTTCTGCCAGATCTTATGTAAGTTAGTCAGAGTGTTTGGGCGCATGTTGTTTAATATAGGTAATCGCAATGCGAGTACAGCATCGAGGCTCATTTGCTCGAACAATAATGCCAGTAACAACCTCACGGGTTGCTTAATTGCTTGTTCGCCGCCCAGCAGCGCTATGGGCTCAAAATGGGCCAGTCGCTGCGCTTTATCGAGCGTGGTTAATAACACTTCACCGCCCCATAAACTGCCATCGTCGCCAAGCCCTGTGCCATCAAAACTAAAGCCCAATACGGGATCTCGATATTGATTAACCGCCATTACGCTGAGCACATGGGCATGGTGATGTTGCACAGTTAAACATTGGCTTTGGCTGGTATTGATGAGTTCTACACTCGAGTTTGAGTGCATTTCAGCCCAGCGCGAAGGGGCATAATCTGGGTGTTTATCGCGAACAATAAGATTTGGCGTAAAGTGATACAACCGAGCAAAAGTGGCTAAGGTGCGCTCAAAATACTGCTCGGCGCTGACACTGAACAAGTCGCCAATATGGGGACTTAAAAACACATTATTGCCAAAGCCTAAGGCGATGGCATTTTTTTGTTGTGCACCCACGGCCAAAATTGATTGGGACAGCGGTGTATCAAGTGGGAAACTTAACGGCGCATAACCACGGGCGAGACGCAGTACTTGCACCTCTGCAGGCGAATCCATGTGGGGCTGAATCACCTGCACCACACTGTCATCGCAGCCATTAATAATCGGCCGATTATGATCAACTATTGCATCCACAACATGGCTTAAGTGGCTAATAAGCTCATCACAATCTGTGATGATAGGCTCACCTGACACATTAGCGCTTGTTGCGACCAATGGCCCTTTGAAGAGACCTAACAGCAAATGATGCAGTGGAGTGTAGGGCAAAAATACCCCGAGTTTATTCAGATTGGGGGCGACAGCTAAGCTGAGATCATGTTCGGCGCGGCTGCTCATCAGCACTATGGGCCGCTCCTGCGAACTCAGCACTTGCCACTCGGCATCCGAACCTGTGACATAGTGCTGCGCCATCTGGATATCCGCCATCATCACAGCTAGCGGCTTGGCTTGGCGCTGTTTTCGCAGCCGGAGTTTGTTGACTGCTTTGTCGTTACGGGCATCACAGATTAAGTGAAATCCGCCCAGTCCCTTAATTGCCAGAATCTGCCCTTGGTGTAATCTGTCAGCCGCCGCTTTCAGTACCGCCAAATCCGTATTCAATTCAGGTGTACTGAAATTAGAGGTATTGGGAATGATGTATTCCCCTTGGGGTGTTTTTAAACTGAGTCTGGGGCCGCAGACTGGGCAACTGACTGGCTGAGCATGATAGCGGCGGTCGAGTGGGTTTTGATATGCTTTGGCGCACTCGGGGCACATGTCAAAATCGGCCATGGCTGTGTTGTGTCTATCATAGGGTAAAGCATTGATTATGGTGTATCGAGGGCCACAGTTAGTGCAGTTTGTAAAAGCATAGCCAAAGTGGCGATCATCAGGATTATGCATGTCGTTCAAGCAATCTTGGCAGGTACTTTTATCCGCAGATACCGCCACCTGCGCACCTATCGGTGAACTTGGGTCATCGTCCTCATGGCTGTCGCTTTTTATAATTTCAAATGCGGTTTCGCTTAGCAAAATCGGCAGCGGTGTTTGGATTATATTGTCGATACGGGCCAGTGGCGGTGGGGTAGTATTGAGCGTTGTGATAAATTGCGTGAGGTTTTCTTCTGTGCCTTGCAGCTCAATGGTCACGCCCTTGGCATTGTTGAGCACAGTACCCGTCAGTTGAAATTCAAGGGCATAACGATAGACAAAGGGGCGAAATCCCACCCCTTGCACTATGCCAGTGATGTGCAGCTGACAACGCTTTAGCGCGGCGCCCTTGTGGACAAGGTATTCCAATGCCAGCCTGCGCTTTATCTGCAGATCACTGTGCTTTTTGTGGCGACTATTATGTCTATGTGGCTGCATGCGTTGTGACTTAACTTTTGGCCTCCTAATCATGGGTATTCAGTTGGCGCTGCTTTACGTAAAGTGCGCCAACGGCTAAGTTATCGCCGTCTAAATCTAGACTACGATTGATCACTAAGGGGAAGTTTTTGCCTAAGCGTAAACTGATGCGTTTACACAGGGTTTCATTCGTTAATTCATTGCCCGCTAAGGCAACATTGTGCACGCCGATATTTAAATCGATATGCTCGATCCAGTTAGATAAATAGTCCGCCAGCGAGTCTTGCATTGCAAAGGCGAGTTGACTCGGGTCGTCATTACCTGCGATACGAAAACTCAACACTGTGCCTAAGGTTTTACACCAATTTAGGCTGCGGTGGGCTTCACCTTTGGTCAGGGGATAATCGATACGCGGGGCATTGGCACCGTGGTAACGCATGGCGGCGGCCATCAGTGCATCGCTGAGTCTTTCTTGGCTTTGCGTTTCTTCTTGGGGATTGAGGCCAATTAAAATGGCGGCAATGGCCCACAAACTTTGCAAGTTGTCCCGTCTGCCGTGAAGCTTTAGGCTCAGGAGTTTTAGGTAATCGTCGGGGAACAGGCTTTTAAACTTTTGTGCCACGGCTTTTTGTGGACTGCTGTCCAGTTGATGGAAGATTTCGTAACCGTTATCGGGCAGCTCGGGCAGTGCAAAGAAGAGTTCGGTGTCGCCCTTATTATCGCAGGTGACAATTTGACTGGCGTGGGTATGGCTTAAGTAAATGACCGCGGCATTTTTTGCTTGTCTGTGGCTGGTAAATTTACCGTTAAGTAAGGCACTGAATAACGCTGCGTCCGCGATGGTATGATTTTCGGTATCGCTAGCGTGTGGCGTGCCAGCATGTTCAACTTCAGTGTGAGCTGCTTCTGCGTTAGCGGCAAAGGTGTTAGCAGCATGAGTCGCTTCACTCGATTGAGCTAATACCGCCACACTCAGTTCGCCTTGATGGGAACGTGACCGTTTCGCCGCTTGCCATTGGGCTTGATAACCGTGAAGACTGACTTTTTCTCTTAAGGGTTCTGGGGCGATAAAGTGCTTAGTTGGAGCCTGCGTTGAGCCTAAATCTTTGCTGGCAATTTGCGCCCAAGCGCCATCGACCCACGCGAGTTTCGGCCTATTATGCTTACCTTGGATATAAACCCAATCGATCCCTTTTTGCCGCAACACTTCGGCGAGTACTAAAATCACCCGGCTGTAGGCAAAACAAATGTCGTACAGCGGCGCACTGAGTTTGTCGTGCTCTTGCGTGGGTCTGGCGCAGATAAGCGGTTTTTCAATACTCGAAAGCGCGAGTACCTGCGCATCGTTCAGGCAGAAATGGGCGTTTAGCGTATTGGGATTACAAATTAACAGCTGTGGCCGCTCGCCTAAGGGCAGAGCAAACGGTGTCAGACTAAGTTGCAGCTCATCGGCGGCCGCTAATGTCAGTGGGCCTTGTGTCAGCAGCCCCTGTGCCATGGCTTTTATATCTGACAAGGTTAAGGCTTTTTGCGCTGGCGTTAATTGTGTTTCGCCCTTGCAGCAAGGGCAGGCTAAATCTAGCGCGCCAAACTTCGCCGACTGATTATCGCCAATAAGCGGATAACATTGCTGGCAAAAAGGCGCGATGGCAGGACTTGATCCAGACTGTGAATAGGGCAGTAAGGTTTTGCCGCCTTGGGGCTCGTCGATGACCTTAATGCCGGAGTCAATCAACCAAGCGGAAATCAAAAAGTCTGCGGCAATGGCATCGGCCAGTTGCTCGAGTTGAGTCTGCTCGCCCTGGACTTCAATAAAGTAACTGTGCTGACCAAAGTCCTGTTGCCCATCACAGCCTATGCTGATGTTCAGCGCATCGTAATTTAGGTATTGATTACATAAATGCGCGTACAAAGGCACCTGACGTGAACAGGTAAAATCAAATCTGATGTTTTTCATTTTCTATATACTTTCACCAGTAGTAACGCCGCGTTTATAAGAGTCAGGGATCAGCGAGTCGATACTGTGATCGGCAATACGCGTCGCAGTGAACCCAAGGGAGGCTAAGTGGGATAACAAGCTTGATTCCATTAACGGCACTGCGGCGGCAACTTTAGGGGTCAAACCCAGCACCATAGGTTCAAGCACGGTTGGGGTGACGCCCAGCACAAAGGTCTTAGGTCTGTCGCCAACCATTTCCATCATATTGAGGGTTTGCAGCATTTCGACTTCATGGGCGCTGCCTTGCCAGTCGATTTCCTTCGGAGCCTTATCAAAATCGAAGAAGTAGACTTCGCCCGCTTCTACGCCATTGGCATTGACAGTATCGACCACGATTAAATAATCATATTGGCAAATAATAGGGATAAGTCCCTGAGCCAAGGTGCCGCCATCGAGCAGCTTCAGCTGGTGAGACTCATGGGTAAACTGATAATTATCAGCTATATAATTGACAAAATGCACGCCGATGCCTTCATCGGCGTACAGGACATTGCCAATACCGAGTAGCAATATCTTCATTGGACTCCTAGTGGTGTGAGTCTGGCTTTGGGTAGTCATAGCCAGAGACAATCGAGTCAACTGAGTTATGTTTGAAGCGTATCCCTGACCAAACCGCCATATAGACGTGGATAACCACAAAGATAACAAATGCCCAAGTTAAGTAGTGATGGAAAATCCTAACCTGTGCCAGCCCACCCATTTGTGCCGTAATCCAAGCGGCGCTGCCCCAAAGCATCCCACCTAAACCTTGGTGATACACATTGGCGTACAACACCAGACCCGTTATACATATCACGAGAGCGACCAGTGAGATTGCTACATAAGTCACAAATTGCAGCGGTCCATATACACCCGCTTTATGTAAGTGACCCATCCATAAGTAAGATTTCAGCTGAGTGATCCAGCTTTTTACACTCATCACGTCGCGAAATGAGCGCCGCTCAATGTCGCTTCGACTGAAAAAATACAGGTAGAAGCGGACTAAGGTGATGGCGGTCAATACAAAACCGCAGATCAGATGCGCGAAGCGGATCCAGCCTTGTACGAGCACATCCGTACTTTCAGGCGCCACAAGAAACGGCCAAGCAATATAGAATCCGGTGATCACTAGCACTAAAATTGATAGTGCCCTGAGCCAGTGGAAAATCCGTATTGCCGGACTAAAAACCAGTGTCCGAATGCGGGTTGCAGAATGGTTCATTTTGCGTTCCCTCCCTCGATTATTGACCATTGGGACTGACACGGAATTCGCTCAATGCCTGACCTTTAAAATCCATCACGTGTACAGAACACGCCATGCAAGGGTCAAATGAGTGAATAATACGTATCACCTCAAGGGGCTTAGTAGGATCTTCTAATTTCAAGCCAATTAAAGAGGCTTCATAGGGACCCATTTTACCGTTGGCATCCACAGGTCCTGCGTTCCAGGTCGTCGGTACTACGGCTTGATAGTTCTCAATCACTCCATTTTTGATGCGGATCCAGTGGCTTAACATGCCGCGTGGCGCCTCAATCATGGCGTGACCTATGTACTCTTTGCTCGGGTCGATATTGGGTTTCACATAGGTTGATTCATCTGACTGGATATTCGTCAGCAGCGCATCGAAGGTTTTTAATCCTTCTTGGGCGACGATAACTGTCTGTAACATACGGGCTGCGGTGCGACCTAAAGTGGTAAATAGGGCGGCAACGGGTAAGCCTGTGCGAGCAAGCAGGGCATTGACCGAATCCACAACCACTTTGTTACCACGGGCATAGCTCACCAATAGGCAGGCTAATGGACCAACTTCGACGGGTTCACCTTGATAACGGGGAGATTTCACCCATGAGTATTTACCATCACCATCCAGCGTTGGCAGCTTGCCGTAGACGGTATCGCGTTCAACAAAACCAGTGTAATTAGGAATCGTTGTACCGTCATAGGGATGCTGCGGCGCATCGGCGCTATACCAAGCATGGCTAACGTCTTCAGCAATCAGATCTGGGTTTACATCGCTGACACCGGCAAGGTCGCCATTCATGATCACGCCTTGATTGAACATGTATTCGCCATTGGCTAACACAAAGTCATCGGTCGCCATGAAGTTTTTCACATTCACGCCGCCCAGTACGCTTGGCTCAGTACCAAAGGCTTCGGCCGCCATCACGATATCCGCTTGATAAGCACGCAGGATAAAGTCAGTCACGGTCGCATGTTTTTGCTTCCATTCCTGCAGGCGAGCAGGGCTTAACATGTCACGCACCGACGTTACACCACCAACAACAACGGATTGTGGATGTGGAGATTTACCGCCAAAGATGGCCAGCATTTCCGCCGCGACACGTTGTACTTCAAGCGCTTTAAGATAGTGAGATAGCGCGATAAGGTTTTGCTCTGGAGTAAATTTATAGGTGCCATTACCCCAATAAGCGTTGGCAAAGGGGCCTAATTTACCGGTTTCGACAAAGCCTTTGACTCTTTCTTGCACGGCTCTTAAATCACCTTCACCCGCGGCTATGGGCTTGTCTGTGTATTGCAGCGCAACTTGTGCAGCTTTAGCCGGATCGGCGCTCAGTGCAGACACCACATCCACCCAATCAAGACCGTGTAGATGGTAGAAATGCACAATATGGTCATGCATGTATAAAGAGGTTTGCATCAATGAACGTAAGTATCTCGCGTTCAACGGAATTTGAATTCCCAGAGCGTTCTCAACTGCTTCAGTGCCGCAGCGGTAGTGGGAATAGGTACAGACACCACAGATACGTTGCACAATAAGGCCAACATCCATAGGTGTACGGCCCTTGAGAATGACTTCAATACCGCGCCAGAGTGTGGAGGATGACCAAGCCTTGCTGATGACGTTATTTTCATCAACTTCAACTTCGATACGTAAGTGACCCTCGATACGTGTGATAGGGTCGATAACAACGCGCTTGCTCATGGGTTATTCCTCCAGCGGTTTGGCAAAAATACTGGCAACGGCATGGGCTCCAATGCCCACCACAGTCGCGCCTAAAATCACCGCACCAATAGTATCTGCGGTCGCATCCAATCCATGGAGGAGTTGACGGCCAAGGGGTTTTTCAAAGTCGGCCATGTCATCCCAGAAGTTAGGCTCTGAGCAGCCCATACAACCGTGTCCAGCGAGAACTGGCCAGCTGGTGTGATGGTTAAAGCGCTCGGTAGGGCAGTTGTTGTAGGTGTAAGGACCTTTACAACCGACTTTATACAGGCAGTAGCCTTCTTTCGCGCCGTGATCGCCAAATTCTTCAACGAATTCACCGGCATCAAAGCGGCCGCGACGTTCACAGTTATCGTGTACCCGTGCGCCGTAAGCCCATTTAGGTCTGTTAAACATATCCAGTGCAGGTAATTTGCCGAACATGATGAAGTACATCAAAGTGCCGACTATGTTCTTTTCGCTCGGTGGGCAACCGCCTAAGTTAATGACGGGTTTACTGACCACTTCGTGCACGCCTTTCGCCCCCGTTGGGTTTGGATAGGCAGCTTGCACGCCACCAAACGCCGCACAGGTGCCGACAGAGATAATCGCGGCGGCGCCTTCTGCAGCATGTTTGATGATTTCTAATCCTGTGTGACCTTTACAGCCCACAGTGAGGAAGCTGCCGTTATTGGCGGTCGGAATCGCCCCTTCAACGGCCAGTAAATAGCGGCCCTTGTAGGTTTCGAGTGCATTTTCGAGGTTTTCTTCGGCTTGCCAACCCGCAGCAGCCATTAAGGTTTCGTGATATTCCAAGGAGATATGATCAAAAATCAGCGAATCTAGATTGGGGGTATCGGTACGAATTAAGGATTCTGAGCAGCCAGTACATTCGGCCATGTGTAACCAGATTAAGGGTACACGGTCGGCTAATTCGGCAGCTTCGGCTACTAAGTTACTAAAGGGGAGCGGCAATGCGAGCATGCTCGTCACCATGGCACTCCACTTCATAAAATCACGGCGGCTAATGCCGTGCTGTTGCATTTTCTCAATCAGCGATTGTTGTTGACGGGGAGCGAATTGGCGTAACGCATCTAAGCGCGCCTTTCCCTGTTCATATAGGGCTGCATGTGTGTCCATGGGTCAACCTTTTTTGTTATTTAAATGTAAATTGGTAAGGGTTTACATAATTGACAGGGTCAGTTTAGGCCGTTGGAGTGTAAAGATTCTTGATGTATATCAAGAATTTTCAAGAGATGTGATAGAACTGAATTTGACATTTAATTAACATGACGCAGATCTAATTTCACTTTTCCTAATGGGACAAAATGTCTCATATTTGCCATTTTGGATGAAATCGGTCACTTAATCGGCGCTCATGTTATTAAGGTTGCGCTGTTGAAAATGCCGACCTTAAGTGGGGGGAGTTTGTGCATACGGCTTAATTGGGCTTATATCAGCTTGTTTAAGAAAACCTTAAGATTCAGTTAATAGATTCAAAGGTAATCGTTAACGCGGAATATTCTATGAAGAAAATATTGTTGTTACTCAGTTTAATGGCCGCTGGCGTACAAGCCGCACCGTCGTTGGATCACCAAGTGTTTAACGCGCAAAACCAAGCTGTTTCCCTGAGTGAGTTTAAAGGTAAAGTCGTTTATGTCGATTTTTGGGCCTCTTGGTGTGGGCCTTGCCGTAAATCCTTTCCGTGGATGAATGAGATCCAAAAAAAGTATCAAGATCAAGGTTTGGCCGTCGTGGCAATCAACCTAGATACAGATAACGAGTTAGCCCAAGAATTCTTAAAACAAGTCCCCGCCAATTTTTCAGTGCGTTTCAATCCAGAAGGTGATGTCGCGCGCAGCTTCGATTTACTGGGTATGCCGAGCAGTTTCATGTTCAATCGCCAAGGTCAGTTAGTGCAGCATCATGTTGGTTTTTATGCCGATAAAACCGCTGAATACGAGCAAGAGCTCGTTAGTTTACTGAAGGAGTAATTTATGCTTAAACCCGCATTAGTCGCAGTCACACTCATTATAGGTTTGAGTGGTTGTTCAAATTTAGGGGTGCAGCCGTGGGAGAAAGGCCAGTTGGCACGCGCCGATATGGCGCTCGACAGTGAAAAGCTCGATCTGGCGCTCGATGACCATATTTATTTTAGTAAAGAAGGCAGTAGCGGCGGTCGTGCCTTTGCCGGTGGTGGATGTGGCTGTAACTAAACTCTCCGTTGGTGTTAGTTGCCCTTAGATGTAACGAATAGATGTGATGAGCAGATGTAATAAAATCTGGGGCGAAATCCCGCGGTATTGAATAGATGAAAGTGACCTACAGGTGTTGTCAGCTATGACCCAAAAAAAGAATCAAATAAATGCAAGACAATCGAAACAGATTGCGGGTGCGTTAGCCTTAGCCAGTTGTGGATTGTTTGCCACAAGTGGCCACGCGACTGAATTATCTAAAAAAGCTGACGACTGGAAGGTCGATGCCGCTTTAATGTATTACGGTGAACAGGATCGAGTACAGGCCGTTGAAGCCATAGGTACAGCACAAAAAGCCTTTGGCGATGATAGCATGCTGGATCTCAAACTGGTGGTCGATAGCTTAACCGGTGCCTCGGCTTCGGGCGCTGTGGCTCAAAGTACCAGCCAAACCTTTACTCGTCCTTCGGGCAATGGCCAATACAGTGTGGCAGCGGGCGATACACCGCTCGATGACACGTTCCACGATACCCGCGTTCAAGGCAGCGTTAATTGGGCCCAAGCGCTCAATCCTGACTGGAAAGTCAACGCTGGTGTCTATGGTTCAAAAGAATTCGATTATATGTCAATGGGGCTCAATGCCAGTATTGAGCGCGGTTTTAACAAAGACAACACCACACTGTTTTTAGGCACAGCTTACAGCTTCGATGTGGTCGATCCTGTCGGTGGACGTCCGGTGGATTTATCCTCCATGGCGGTTCGCGATAACTTCGCCAGTGAAGCCGCCTACCGCACCGCATTTGATGCGACTCGTCAAAGTGGCAGTGATAATAAGCAAACGGCCGATATGATGTTAGGCATCACCCAAGTGCTCAGTCAGCGCTGGTTGTTGCAGGCCAATTACGGCTTATCGAGTGTCAATGGCTATTTAACCGATCCCTACAAAGTGCTCAGTGTGGTGGATAACAATGGCATCACTCAGGATCTCTTGTATGAAAGCCGCCCCGATGCTCGCTTGAAGCATAGCTTTTACGTGATGACTAAAGGCGCGTTGGATGCGGGCGTAGTGGATTTTTCCTATCGTTATAATACTGATGATTGGGATCTCACATCGCACACCTTAGAAACCCATTACCGTTATTACTTTACGGGCAATTTTTACGGTCAATTGCATCTACGTTATTACCAACAAACGGCGGCTAACTTCTATCAACCTTTCTTGATGGCAGATGCGCCACTGCCCGAGTTTGCCAGTGCCGATTATCGTATCGGTGATATGTCGGCTTATACGATAGGGATTAAATTTGGTCATAGATTATCGGGCGGTCATGAGATGTCGTATCGCTTAGAGTATTACCAACAGGATCCGAAAAATAACGGCACGACTATCCCAGGAGAGCTGCAAAACTTTGATCTGTTCCCGACGCAGAAGGCAATAACAGCACAGTTTAGTTATTCTTTTTAATACGAAATAATGCTACTGACTCAGATAGCAAGGCGTTAAACTGTATGGGTAGCTTAGCTACCCATACTCAATTTACCCCTGAGCTTATTTAAGCTGAATCCCAGTGGGGTGCCATGTAAAGAGGTGATTTATGATGTCGACATCATCCCTAAAAACCGCACTTTATTCGCTGCAACGCCGTGATTGGGGTTATGTAGGCGAATTTAGAGCCATGGCGAGTCCCTGTGAAATACTCATCGCATGCGATCAACTCGATATTGCCGACGATATGTTAGATATGGCGGTCACTGAGGCGCTGCGTATTGAACATAAGTACAGTCGCTTTATTGCACAGAACTGTCTGTGGCAATTAAACCATGCCTATGGTCATAAGCAGCTTATCGATGAAGAAACCTGGCAGTTATTGGCTTTTGCCAAACAATGTTTTCAGCTTAGTGATGGATTATTTGATATCTCTGCAGGGCCGTTAATGGAGCTGTGGCGCTTTGATCCCAAAGCCCAATTGCCCGAACATGCCCGCATACTTGCCGCGAAAGCCTTAGTGGGGTTTGAGCGTATCGAGTTTGATTCGCACCATATTGAGATGCCATCGGGAATGAAATTGGATTTTGGCGGCGTTGCTAAGGAATATGCGGTCGATAGAGTCGCCTATGAGTTGGCTGAATGTTATCCAGATATTCCTGTGTTAGTGAATTTTGGCGGCGATATCGCCTGTCCTGTGCCCAAAGTGAACCCATGGCAGGTGGGCATTGAAGATCCTCGCCATCTCGACCACGCGGCCAATGTACTGGCGATCAGTCAGGGCGCATTAGCGACCAGCGGCGATACACGGCGCTTTTTTGAAGTCGATGGAATGCGTTACGGCCATATTGTCGATCCACGCACTGGCTATCCCGTCGTCCAGGCGCCGCGCTCCGTGACTGTGTTAGGGCCAAACTGCGTGACCGCGGGAATGCTGGCGACTATGGCCATGCTACAGGGCCAAGATGCGGAAGCATTTTTACAGCAACAAGATGTTAAGTTTAGTATTTTCCGTTAAGGGTTCTTTTAAAAGGCTCTGTTAAGGACATTGAATGCGTATTATGTTGGTTGAAGACAATGAGTTATTAGCCCAAGGGATTTGCTTAAGTTTGGCAAAGCTGGGCATGCAGGTTGATCACCTTAATAGTTATCAGCAAGCATTACAGGGTGTTAAAAATGAAAGCTTCAGTGCCATAGTGCTCGATCTGGGTTTACCGGACGGTAACGGTAAAGATTTACTCAAGGCGTGGCGTCAGCAGGGGGTGTCAATTCCTACAATAGTCCTGACCGCCAATACGGATTTTGACACTAAGCTCGAATGCTTAGACATGGGCGCCGATGATTATCTCGGTAAACCCTTTGATGTACGTGAGCTCGCCGCGCGTATTCGCGCCATTGTCAGACGCCAGTACGGGCTCGATCACAACAGTTTGATTATTGGTGCGCTGTGCATTGATTTAAATACCCGCGAAGTGACCTTTCGCGATCAAAATGTGCTGCTTTCGCGGCGTGAATTCCAATTATTGCTTGAACTCGCACAATCAGCAGGGCGCGTATTGACGCGCAGCCAACTGGAACAGTTAACCTATGGCTGGGATGAAGTCGGCAGCAACTCGATTGAAGTGCACATCCATCATCTGCGTAAAAAACTTGCCAATGAGCTGATTAAAACCGTGCGTGGAATCGGCTATACCTTGATTGAAATAAATTAATTCACTGAATTAAGTGACAATACTCACGTTTGTGGGTATTGATACCTCAGTCATTCGCTGAGGGTAAAACGTTAGGAAACTAAAGTGATTCGATTAAAGGGGCTGGATGTGTATTCACTGCGTTTGGTACTGACATTATTGATTTTGTCAGGTATTTCAGTGTCCGTTGCTGTCTCTAGCTGGTTGAGTACTCGGGATTCTAAGCATCAAATTGAAGAACTCTTCGATGCGCAAATGCTGCAAACCGCGAAAATGCTGGAGCTGTTTTATCACACTGAGCCCGGTGCGACGCCCCAGAGTACCGCGAGACCGCAAGTGCTCCACGTTCCCGATAGCCAGATCAGTTCCTTTGCCGAAAAAGCCGATGCCCTGAAACTCGCCTATGAGCATAAATTGGCGTTTCAAATTTGGAGTGAGGCGGGCGAAGCCTTAGTGCTGTCAGACAATATTGGCCATCAACCTATCACCCGATTCGTGCAGGGTTATCACAAGAAAGTGTTCGAAGGTGAACTCTGGCATGTGTTCAGTTTTTTCTCGGTCAAAAATCATGTTTGGATTGTCACCGCTCAGCAGGATGAAGTGCGCCAAGAGCTCGTATCACAAATCATGCATAACGCGGTTATCGTGCCCTTGATTGTGGTGCCTTTGACACTACTTATCGTTAGCCTATTATTTTATCTATTGTTCCGGCCGTTAAAAACCTTTGAAAGGGAGCTGATTGGGCGGGCGCCGAACGATCTCACGCCGTTGACTATGTCACTACCGAAAGAACTCGTACCCGTTCGCCGTGCATTAAACTTATATATCAATAGCATAGCTAGATTCATTGCCCGTGAGCGCCGTTTTAGCGCCGATGCCGCCCATGAACTGAAAACACCATTATCTGTGATTAAATTACATCAACACGGTTTAGAGAGCCTGATTGACGATGATCTACAGCAGAAATTTCATCTGGCTGCGATTGATGCCGGCGTGGTGCACATGAGTCATACCGTTGAACAGTTACTGGTGTTAGCAAGGGTGGATTCAATAAATGAGCTCAATGTGTCATCCCACGCTATCTTGCCCATGGTTGAAGATGCGCTTAATCAATTGATGCCACAAATCACCGATTATGAATGGAATATCGATATCGCGCCCCAGCTGACCGTGACTTGCGATCGTTTTTATCTGCTGCTGGTGCTAAAAAATATTATCGAAAATGCCTGCAAATACAGCCCGCAGGAATCAGAAATCTCAGTGTCGGCCCATTCACTGGGTGATGAGATTAGTATCTGTATTGCGGATCGCGGCCAAGGTATGACAGAGGAGCAGATTGCTAATGCCACAGAGCGTTTTTATCGTGTGAATGAAAATGAAGGCATAGGTGCGGGTTTAGGTTTGTCTATCTGCCATCACATCATTGAATTGCACCAAGGCCGTTTAGTGATAGCGCCAAGGGAGAAGGGCGGATTATCTGTGACTCTTTTTTTGCCGCAATAGTTCAGAAGTTAACATCTTAAAATAGATCCGCAGTTTAAGTGACATCACCTCAGTGGTTTTGATACATTTGGGTGAGTGTAATTGTGCGTTTGTCTGCTATTTTAGAAAAAATCCTTAGGTTTACCAACAGATTGGTTCGCTAATTGCGTTTTTTCATCTAAGATCATCCACACTAAGTTGAGACTTTAAAAAGTCTCATTTTACTTTCAAAAATGTAGCATTTGGATCACTTAACCTGCTTTTGTAACTGTGAAAGCAGAAATATGCATGATAATGTTATTTTTATATTCCTTTTAGGTATAAACTTATTCTCAAATAGTATTGTGTAGAAGGGGTTAACTGCATCTTTATTTATGAGTTTTTTTCTCCTTCTGATATCTTTCGCGATATGTAAGCAACTGTTTTTTTTCGCCCCTAAGCGAGGGTGAAAAAAATTCACTGTATACATAAAAAACATTGATTTCTTAGTTTATTTTTTAGGTTACCTATCTATGGTTAGCTTGTTGCGTTGCCCATCGTCCAAACCTTATTCGTCACTCATTTGTTCACTGACGCTAGGCGCTGTTGTCGCCCTGTCTGGTGTCGCGTTCGCTGAAGAGACAAAACCCGCCGAGACAGTTCCTGTGGTAACTCCGCCGAAAGTGATTTCTCAGCCCGCTACAAAAAATCAAGTGAGATTTACTAAAACAGGCGCTTTCGATAGCGATACTGTGGTGAAGATTGCAAAACGTTTGGCAGCGAAACCGTATGTGGCCCTTAAAGACCCGTTACCGGCCGGCTTGGCTAAATTGTCATACGATGAATACCGTGATATTCGTTTTAACCCGACTGCGTCTATTTGGCGTGATCAGGGCGTGCCTTTTCAAATGCAAATGTTCCACCGTGGCTTCTATTTCCAAGATCTGATCGAGATTGCGATTGTGGAAGGTCAAAACGCAACGCACTTAGCCTACGAGCCTAAGTATTTCACCGCGGGTGAAGTGATTACTCAAGCGTTACCCAATGACGACATTGGCTACTCAGGTTTTCGCATTCATAACCAACTGAATACTAACGGCGTGTTTGACGAACTTATGGTGTTCCAAGGTGCGAGTTATTTCCGCGCTTTAGGTAAAGGTAACGCCTATGGTTTATCTTCACGTGGTTTAGCGCTTAAAACCGCCGATGCCGAAGGGGAAGAATTCCCAATATTTCGCGCCTTCTGGGTTGAACGTCCATACAATGACAGCAACCTGATTGTCGTGCATGCCTTGCTAGATAGCCCAAGTGTGGCGGGTGCTTATACTTTCTCTGTCCGTCCTGGTGATAACACTTTGATTGATGTCGAAGCGACGCTGTTTCCACGAGTTGAGCTGAGCAAAGTTGGTTTAGCACCCAGCACGAGCATGTTCCTGCACTCACTCAATGGTCGTCACGATACCGATGACTTTAGACCTGAAGTGCATGATTCTGACGGTTTATTGATGTTAAACGGCCGTGGTGAGCATTTATGGCGTCCATTGGCTAACCCTCGTCAATTACAGGTCAGTGCGTTTTCTGACAACTCGCCACAGGGTTTTGGTTTGATCCAACGTGAGCGTGATTATGCGTCTTACCAAGATTTAGAAGCACATTATGAACGTCGCCCAAGTCTGTGGATTGAGCCTGTGGGCAACTGGGGCCAAGGTTCTGTGGTGTTGACTGAAATTCCGACTGAGTCTGAAATTCATGACAACATCGTTAGCTACTGGAAACCTCGTCAGCCTATTCCTGCGGGCAGTGAATTCCACTTTGCCTATCGCATGAGCTGGGGTGAAGAACCCGCGGCTAAAGTCGGTGCTGTGCATGTGTCTCGCTCTGCCAGTGGCCGTGCCGATATCGCTAAAGCAACACCAAGACGTTTATTTGTGGTCGACTATCAAATTGAAGGTCCGATGACAGATGAAATGCCAGTTGCTAAAGTAGAAGCGTCTGGTGGTGTGGTCACCAATGTGGTGATTGCCCGTAATGCAGCCAAAAATGGCTATCGCTTAGCTTTTGAATTAGAGCCAGAAGATAAAGAACTTATCGAACTGCGCGCTGAACTCAAGTTCCCAACTCCTCGTCAGGTTGAAACCTGGCTCTATCGCTGGACGCTGTAAGGTTCATGACGGAGCAACATGATATGACTGTATCCGAAAACTCGGTACTCGAGACGGAAGTCCTCGTGGGTGGTAGTGCTATGCCTAATGAACGGCCTGGCGCTATGGAACCCCAAAATTTAAGTAAGATGCCAGAGGGATTCCCTCGCCGTAGTACAGTGGCGAATGGAGTACGTTCGCGTGCTTCGCGCCGCTTCTTAGTGGTTGGCGGTGCTTTATTACTGTCTTTATTCGCTATTTATGAAATGGGCGCGGTATTTAGCATTGGCGGAATTACGCCACTTGAATATCTCGTGTTGGCGTTATTTGCGGTCAACTTTTGTTGGATCGCCTTAGCGTTCTGTAGTGGTATTGCGGGTTTTTTAATTTTGCTGCGCAAACCGCGGGCAAAAGATCTGCAAGTGACTGAGCTGCATACGCGCACTGCGATCTTAATGCCGACCTATAACGAATCCCCAGACAGGGTATTTTCGGCGGTCTCTGTGATGGCAGAAACCTTGTCGCAAACGGGTCATGGTCATGCTTTTGATTGGTTTATCTTAAGTGATACTACAGATCCTGATATCGCCTTGCTCGAAGAGCAGGCTTTTTTGGTGTTACGTCAAGAAACCCATAAACACTCGCGGGTGTATTACCGTCGTCGTCGTAAAAACGTCGCCCGTAAAGCGGGTAACGTGGCGGATTTCTGCCGCCGTTGGGGTTCGCGCTATGATCACTTGTTAGTGCTTGATGCCGACAGCTTAATGGAGTCATCAACCATCACAGGTTTGGCCCAGCGTATGCAGGCCGACCCTGATGCGGGCTTAATCCAAACGATTCCGTCGCTGATCAACGGCACCACTTTAATGGCGCGTTTACAGCAATTTGCGGCGCGTATTTATGGCCCCGTAATAGGTACCGGTTTAGGCTGGTGGGTACAAAAAGAAGGTAACTTCTGGGGCCATAACGCCATTATCCGTACCGAAGCCTTTATGACCGCGGCCGGATTACCCAACCTTAAGGGTAAGCCGCCTTTTGGTGGTCATATCATGAGCCATGACTTTGTTGAAGCGGCGTTGATTCGCCGTGCCGGCTGGAGTGTGGTTATTGCCTATGACTTACCCGGTTCATACGAAGAATGTCCACCGTCAATTATCGACTTAGCGGTACGTGATCGCCGCTGGTGCCAAGGTAACTTGCAGCATTCACGTATTTTGCCGACTAAAGGTCTGCACTGGGTGAGCCGTTTGCATTTACTGACGGGCATCATGGCCTATTTATCATCACCTTTCTGGTTGATGTTGATTTTGACCGGTTTGATGTTAGCCCTGCAGGCACACTTTATTCGACCTGAATATTTCACCGATCAATTTTCACTGTTCCCCACTTGGCCCATCATGGACTCGGATAGGGCATTGAGATTGTTCTACATTACTATGGGCGTCTTGTTCGGCCCTAAAGTATTCGGTGTCTTGTTGCTGCTTAAAGACGGCGAGTTTGCTCGCAGTGTTGGCGGCCGGATTAAAGCGATATTCAGTGTGATCTTTGAGGTCATACTCTCAGCGCTGATCGCACCTATCATGATGTTCATCCATTGCGGTGCGGTGATGTCAATTCTGATGGGCCGCGACAGTGGTTGGTCGCCGCAACGTCGTGATGACGGCAGTATGCCTTGGATGACGTTAATCTATCGTCACCGTTGGCATATGCTGGCAGGTGTGATGTTAGGTTATGCAGCTATTTTGGATTCTCTGACCTTGTTAGCTTGGATGAGCCCAGCCTTGATTGGTCTGTGGATTGCCGTGCCTATTTCAGCATGGACGGGTTCTGTTAAAATCGGCGAAGTGTTCAAGCGTGCGGGTATTCTTGCGACGCCTGAAGAGCGTAATCCTGCAAAGATTTGCTTGCAAGCACAGGAAGCGCGTGCCGCTTACCAAGAACACATTGCTGAGCCTTGGACATTAGCACAGGTGCTTAAAGACCCTGAGTTGATGGAATTGCATTTGGCTATGGTAGATAAACAGCCTTTGCGCGCTGCGGGGACTCCGATTGAAGCGATGGAAGCGATAGTGCATGTGAAAGTGCATGAGGCTCGTTGCCAACAGAGCGCATTAGCTGTATTGAATCGCCAAGAAATGGCGATGGTATTAGCGAATCCTTTGATGTTACGTAGCTTGCAGAAATTACCCGAGCAGTTTGTTGAAGAAGATCTGGTGTCTTTTTGCTAACAAATATCAACACATAGCCAACCATCATTAGCGCAGCATTTGCTCATAAATGAAGTTGGTTATGATAATGAAAATGCCACTGACGACCTCAGTGGCATTTTTTCTTTTCATAATCTGCAGTTTTCCCCTAGTAATTCACTGATCCCCATGGAATAGTCGTATTACATGACTGACATGATCGCTGGTTTTCAGCTGACCTTAAATAGCGAAGGGAGTATTTATGGTATTGCACAAGATAATCCAGTATTTCCCCCGCTTTGTACGCGCATCGCAAATTAAACGTATGCCCATGAGTCGCTGTTTGGGACTGTTAGTGCTGAGTGTTATTGCCTGGTTTCCTATTATGTTAACGACGTTGGCGATAGCCGCCGACGAGACTCAAGCCATTTCATCTGATCCCAGTATTAGCGTACAGCCAAGCATGCAGCATGTGCAGCCAAGTACAGAGGGTAAAGAGGCTGAGCCCGATGCAGTCTTGCCACTTACGGCACTCGTACAACAGGTGTTGTTGCTGGATCTTGCAGGCGTTAATCCTGTTTTTGGTCTGCATTATCGTGAATTAACGCTATCACCAAATACCTTATCAGCGGCTGATGTGGCGCGGGTTAAAGCTGATGTGACGGGCTACTGGCGTTATATCAAGACCTTTGCGCAATGTAATAACGGCGCACCTGTAGACACAGTATTAACCGTTATTCCAACGGATGCTCAATATCAGAGGGTGCTAAAACAAGTCGCCCATTTAGTGCAATTGGATGCGACTGAGCCTTGGGAAACCTTAGTGTTGGATGAAAAGTTAACGGCCGGAATGAGCCATCCACTCCTTGATATCATAGCTAAACGTTTGTGGCTTTTGGATGATTTAGAAACAGAAGCAACAACGAACCTTGTCTATGGCGAAGAATTGGTGGTTGGTGTTAAACGTTTTCAACACAGGCATGGGTTAAAACAAGACGGGGTGATTGGTAAGCAGACCATGTATTGGCTGAATCAATCACCAAAGGCTAGGGCTGTCTTACTGGCTAAAAATACCATTCGGCAACGAGTGTTTGAACGTAAGTTGGAGCCAAGCTACTTGCTGATTAACGTGCCTGCCTTTGAAATGACCTTAGTCGATAATGGCACCACAGTGCTTAATTCCAAAGTAATAGTGGGCAAGTCTTCACGGCAAACCCCGCTGCTGGATAGCCAGATTTCCAGCGTGGTCCTCAATCCCAGTTGGCGAGTGCCAAGCAGCATTTTACGCCGAGATATCCTGCCGCAAATTCGGCGAAATGGTCATTATCTTAATGAACGCCAATTTGATGTGTATAACTATAACGGTCAATTGGTGCAACACATGCCAGAAAAATGGCAGGCTTTAGCTAGCACTTCGTTTCCCTATCAGCTAGTGCAACGCCCAGGGGCGAAGAATGCATTAGGCAAATATAAGCTCCACTTTGATAACAGTTTTAGTGTTTATTTGCATGGCACTTCTGAGCCAAGTCTCTTTAATAAGGATGATAGGGCACTATCATCAGGCTGTATTCGGATTGAAAAAGTCACTGAATTAGCTCAATGGTTTAAGGAACATTTAGTCAAAGATAAGCGTTTATGGGACAAATTAGCCCCAGATGTAACGCAGCCCCAGTGGTTTTCACTTTCTCAAAAGCTGCCAGTGCATCTGGTGTATTGGACTGCGTGGCTAGATGACAGTGGGCAAGAGCAATACCGTAATGACATTTACCATTTAGAAGCTGAGTTGACGAATGCCGTGCCTGCCACGGTTTTAGATCTCAATTAAGATTTTGCACGATAAAGCAGAATTAAGATAACAAATTGAACTCGCAGAGCATTTTAAAATCGTGGGCAGAATAGGGTTGGCAAAACTTGATCTTAGGGCCTATTCAGTATAATTTGCTTGATTAGTGACCAAAAAGCATACAAAAGGTGATCATGTGACTTTGATATGTCCTGCCCGTAGGCAGTTATTGTTAGGCCTAAGTGGTGTGGCATTATGTTCTTTTATTCCCTCAAAAGCAGTAGCCAGTCGTTCAACCAAAGGGATCCGTGAGTTAAGTTTGTTTAATCGCCATACCGGTGAACGCGACGATGGCAGTTACTGGGTTGATGGTCATTATCAAAGTAAGGTATTAGACGATTTCAGCCATTTATTGCGCGATCACCGTCAGAATGTGGCAGCGCCCATGGATAAACGTTTATTCGATTTACTCTATTCACTTAAAACGACGTTGAATGTCGACGATGAAATCCATGTGATTTCTGGTTACCGTTCACCCAAAACCAATGCCATGCTAGCGAGCAACAGTGGCGGCGTGGCAAAAAAGAGTTATCACATGCGCGGTATGGCTATGGATATCGCGATCCCAAGCGTTAAGCTTAAAACCCTCAGAGACGCGGCTTTATCCCTAAAACTCGGAGGCGTGGGTTACTATCCTAGCTCTGGCTTTGTGCATGTCGATTGTGGGCCAGTACGACATTGGTAGCTTGAATGATTTGTTGTTGGACTCGTTGATAGAATCCTTGCTCTAGGGTTTGAGACTCTGTCAGGTAATGCCTCAGCAGCGGGATAAATTGCTGGTTGAGCTTGTTCATTTCTCTATGCTGTTGCCAATCACAAATCAATAAACTCAAATGTTGTGAGAATTGATACTGCCTTTGCCTTTGTAACTCAATGTCGACCGACTCAATGACTTGCATGAGTAAAATCAAGCTGCGGTTTTTCTGTTGGGTACAGGCAAGCAATTCTAAAAATTTTAATTCGAGGGTATTTTGCTGGTAAGGAACGGTTTCGATAAGTGAGACGAGTTCACGGGCCAGTTGGCATGAAAGTCTGTTTTCTTGTTGTAACTGGTATAGCGCATGACGCATTTTTTGACACAGCAGTTATCGAAATTTGCCCGAGCTTATCAGGCTTCTCAATTTCCCAGTGTGATCTAGATCGCGTGTTTTTTGTTTGAGATCAAAGCCTTTTCTCAGCTGTAACAGTCAAGATACAAGTTCTTCAATTTGATAAATAGCTACCTTTTTTACTAACGCCGCGGCTTAAAAATTGGTGGGGTGTAGGATTCTTGTGTGCCTTGGGTATCTATGTTAGTATTCGCGCGCTTTATATGAGCCGTCATTGGTCGAAAATGTCGGCAACTTTTTACTCTAAATTTAAGTGAGAAACACATGTCTTACACTATCCAAGCACAAACCCGCACTGAAATAGGGAAAGGTTCGAGCCGCCGCCTACGCCATGCTGGTAAAGTTCCTGCTGTTATTTATGGCCAAGGCAAAGAGCCAGTTTCTATTGTTTTTGATCACAAAGATATCATCAACATTCAAGCTAACGCTGATTTCTACACTTCAACTCTGACTATCGTTGTTGATGGTAAAGAAGTGGGTGTACGCGCACAAGCTATGCAACGCCACGTGTTCAAGCCAATCATTGAACATGTTGACTTCGTTTACGCTTAATTGTCGTAACTGAAGCAAAAAAGCGCCTAAGGGCGCTTTTTTTGTGGCTGATTTTTATCTGATGGATCGGCGTGACTCATTTTATTGTTGCCAAAGACTTATCATAGATAGGCAGAGTGTATCGACACTCCACCCGAGTCTTAATCTTGCTACTTGATATTAAAGTTGTAATAGATATCAAGAGATTGCCCTAAAGTACCCGATACGGTTTCGAGATAAAGCTGTGAGAGCAGGTAATATCTGACCGTCATCTCATAGCCAGGGTTAAACACGCCTACCCCGTATTTCACCATCAAGTTCTCGCCGATAAAGCCACTGATCGCCACACGGCCTTCATCGTTGGTGTCGAGTTGCACGTTAGAGAAACCAAACTCTTCTATTAATCCGGTCGCGGTATTACCTATATTATTTATTGCGCCGCCGCCCACCTGCGAGCCTAAACCTAAGGCCGCGCCCATCATCAACGAGTTATTTTGCTCATTGTTGGCACTGTTAAAACCACTGCCTTTAATAATGTAAGACAAGATTTCAGCCTGCTCTTTAGCGGGGTTAGAGAACAGGGTCACCACAGGGCGGGCGGGAGTGCCAGTAACGCGCACACCTGCGACTAAGTCTTCACTCTTAATCTCGCGTATTGCCTCAATATTTAAGTTTGGCACTGACGTTGGCCCCACAAACTGCACTTCGCCGGTACGGATCTTCAGGGTTTGGCCCATAAATTTGTAACTGCCCTGATTGACCTTGATATTACCGAAGAGCAAAGGTGGGCGGAACGCTTGTTGTTGCAGCTTTAAGGTTCCTTGCAGCTTACCTTTGAGGCCCATGCCATCAATCCTGAGCTCGTTGCCTACACTGATATTCAGATCGGCTACGACGGCATAGGGGCTGGTTTTAGGTTGCATAGCGGCAATGGAATCGTCAAAGACCACGTCCTCTGAGGTGGCGATACCGCCTTCTGCTAATGGCACAATTTTAATATTGCCAGAAGGGACTGCAATTTTTCCTTTTACTGCCAGTTGCTTACTATTGAAGCTTAAATTGATATCGGGTGAAACATCGAGGATAGCCAGTGGCGGTTGGATCACGGCGAGCTTATCGCCTTCGAGGGCTAATTCGCCACTAAATTGACCTTGGGGCCATTGCAGTTGACCATTTACCCTGCCCAAACCATTACCCATCATCCAGCGGCCTTTGAGCTGGGCTTGTTGACCCGCGAACGACATTGACAGGTCAATTTTGTCGATTAGTGTCGGGTTTGCCGTCAGGGCTAAGGAGCCCTCCGTTAAGGCCATGCTTCCCGATACTTCCGGCGCCTCTAGACTACCCGCAAAGTTAAGCTGACTGGTCAGCAAGCCTTGTACCGTATTTAGCTGCGGGAAAAATTCTCCCAGTGGTTGTAAGTTGATTTGTTTGATATTGGCAAAACCTGAGAGCGTGCGGTCTGGGGTGACATTGACGTTGATCTCACTCTGCCAACTGGCCACGCCTTCAGATTCAAAATTTAATACTGTTGCAAGCCGTTTAGCATCTAAGGTCGCCAGCAATGACAGATGTTGGTAATTAATGGTGACTTCACGATTCTTATCCCGCTTGAGCATTATACTGCCGGGGGCAAAATCAAAGTCCACATCGGCTGTGGGTTTACGACCCGCAGCCCAAGCAAAATTGGCTAACAATGAGGCGGGGCCATCCCAGCGCATATTCGTTGGCAATATCGGTACGAGTAATTGCCCCGGATTACCCGAATAGCTCACCTGCGCGCTGCCTTTTTTGCCTATGGCCGTCTCACTGTTTAGACAGATACGGCTGTTCGGATTCATGAGACAAAACGGTGTGATGCTGCCCTGATTCTTGTTTTGGTCCCAAGCGAGATTAATGGCGTTGTCGAGCTGCCATAGGCCAACGGGGGTATTGAGATTTAAACGTTCGACATTGAGCCGTAGCCGTGACTTTTTCACATCGTATTGACTGCTCACTGTGGTATCGAGGCCAAGATCGCCCGTGGCATTCAGGGTCAGCTTTTGAGCGTCAATCGTGCCTTTCGCCCCGAGCGTTACAGTATCTAAATTCTGATCCGCAATCTGTAAGGCTTTCGATTTCAGCGAGATAGCAAATTCATGTTGTTCTAGCGGCTTGTAATAGGCCTTTAAGTTGGATTCTCGCAGCTTAATATTTTGATAAAACAGTTCAGCGAGTTGGGCGGTGAGTTCAACTTGTGGGTGCTTCTCATCCCCTGTGACATTAATTTGCGCTTGCAATTGGCCGCTGGCCTTAGGCAACCACAGACCGAAGTCGGGCACTTGCAGCTCACCCTGTAGATCCCAATTGGCGTTAGCTTCGCCTTTGAGTGTCAGAGTTGAGCCCAGTACTTTGGCGTTTAACCCCTTAGCACTGACATACAGGGAATCATTCACATTGATATCCCCTGTGATATCGAAGGGATAACCTTGCAGAGTGCCCGTGAGTTCTGTGTCGTTCAGGGAGACTTGCCAGCGAGGATCAGCAAATGAGCCTTGAGTGTGTAATTTTCCTGAAATCAAACTGTCCGGTAGACCTGTTGCTGTTTGCGCCGTATCCGTTTGTGGTAGTTGTACTTCCTGCAGTTTGACGTCATTGAGCCAGAGATTGGCGTTCCAGCGAATGGCTTTTTGATAATCGAGTTCGCCCGTGAGCTTGACCTGACCAATCGCGCCCGTTGCATCAAGATTATTAATGGTTAACTTCACATCTTGATGCTGAAGGCTAGTGTCTATGGCGAGTACTTTGTGGAACGGTGTCGTCAGCTGACCTTTAAGGCTCGCTTCTTGACGATTGAGATCGCCTTGACTTTCCAGTGCCACATCACTGACTGAGTATTCAGGGCTTTTTAGCGGCCACTGCAGCCGTGTCTGTTCAAGTTTTACCTTGTAGGGCAGGCTTGGATCGCGAAGTGTTATCTGCCCATCTAGCGTGAAGTCGGCATCGCCCTTGGCGACAGCGTTGACTTTTAGTTGCCCTAAGCTTTGGCTCAGCTTTACATCTAGTACTTGATTAGTCAGCTCAGGTAATTCGGCTAATTGGTTAAGGGTGAGGTTGGCTTCTAAATCGAGTGGATAATCTTTATCGAGCGTTAAGCTGCCTGTGATATCTGCGTTGCCATCTGTATGGCTGATGGCGAGATGATCTAAGGTCAATTGATATTCGCGGAAACGACCTTGCAGCTCGGCATGGATAAAGACATCTTTACGATCGCCGATTTGCAGCGTGGTGTTATCAAGCGTGAGGGCATTAACCGTCACAGGAAAAGGCATAAACACTTGTGGCAAATGCGCTAGAGCCCACTCTACACTACTGTCTTTTGCTGGCTTGTCTTTTGCCGGCGAGTTGGCCGATGGATCAGGCGTTGCATTGGCTGTTGTGCTGGCTGCGCTGGTCGCTGTGTCGGGTGTCGTACTCGCAGCTATGTCGGCGTTAGAAGCCGTCGTAGTTGCAGCTTGGTTCGTTTGTGCGGTATCGGTTGCTGAGGGGATCAGCACGAACAATCCTTCACTGGAAAGCTGCTTAATCGACAAGCCTTCGGCAAGCCACTTTGCCTCTGCGTTTAGGCGATTGGCCGTAAATTGCATCTCATCCACTTGGATATTCACAGCGTTGAGTTCCGCGGAATCTAACTCAATATCAAAGGGTAATTGCAGCTCGCTGGGCGCTTCATCGAGCGGCACTATCGGGGTTTCGTTTGTGTCGGCAGACAGGGCTAAGGTATCAATAGTCACATCGACTTTGGCCGCAGATAAGCCATTCACACATAAACGTTTTTGTAGTAAACAGGCGGGTTGCCACAGTAAATGCAGATCCTCAAGTTGCACCTTGATGCCAGCCATAGACCAAGACGCATGGGACAGGGCTAAGTCTTTATTAATGGAGCCTGAGGTGTAAGTGAGATCAAGATCGGGCACAAACTGATCGGCTAAGCCCACTGTGATGCGCGAGCCAAACTCAGTGCCGAGTAATAGGGCGATTAATACTAAAAGTCCTAATGGCACATAGATGATAATCCGAGTCCAGAGTTTGAACTGTCGCCACAGTTTTTGGATGAATGACACCGATTGGCTGACAGAGGTCGCAATGGCTTCAGTGACTTCCGTGATGGGACTGTCTACGGCGTCTTGTTCGGGTGGCTTATTATGCTCTGGGGGCTGGCTCATAGGTCTGTCCCCATGGTCAGGTGAATACGCCATGATCTTTCAATGGTATCGGTTTCTTTCAATCCAACCCCTAAATCCAGTTTGATTGGGCCGATGGGGGAGATCCAATGGATACCGCCACCGACAGAGACAACAGGTTCAAATTGATTATTATCGAAGGCGTTACCCGCATCGATAAAGGTACCGACTCGCCAAGTGGGGGTCACATAATATTGATATTCTAAACTGCCGACCATTAAATAGCGGCCACCTATGACCTCGCGATTGGTTTTGCCATCATCTGCGACATAATCTAAATAGGGACCCAATTCTTGATAACCATAACCCCGTACACTTTGATCACCACCGGCAAAATAGCGCAGCGAAGGCGGGATAGAAGCCAGATCATTCTCGTTGGCTAAGTTGGCGGCTAAATCGATACGCGCAACAATCCTGTGATTGTCGAAGAAGGTATCAATCCATTTAAATTTGGCTTGAAGGCGTGCTAAGCGGGTTTCTGAACCTAAATAGGGATCGGCATAATCTAGGCTGTAAATCTGCCTAAAACCGGATTTAGGATCGAGAGAATTATCCCCGCGCGTTGTCCGCGAAAAGTTAATCCCAGCCAAATAAAACGACGGCATATAATCGACATCAGACTGGGTATATTCTTCGCGAATAGCCTCAAGCGAATAACTCATTAGCCATTGGTTTTCGAGTCTTTGTTGGCGTAATAGCCCAATAAGATATTTAGTCGATTCAAGCTGACCTGTGTTACTAAAATCGCGATTCTCGGCGTCATACACTTGGGTCACACCGTATTTGTCCCGTAGCAAACCGACGCGGATTTTCAATTGATCATCTAAGGGGTGCGTCAAGGGGATAGTATAAGTGGTTAATAACTTTGGTCTATCTGGAGACCATTCGAGGCTGGTCTCCTGTGAGTGGCCGTATTTATTGATTTGTGGCGTCCGCCAAGTCACGCGCACTCTTGGGTCGAAAGCTTGATCCGTCTTGCCAATATCACCACCAAAACCGAGCTCAATGGCGTGGCTTGCCTTAGGGGTTAATTCCACCAGCACAGGAATATGACTCTCTTCGACACCGTCGATTTGCGGGATCACTTTAATATTGGCGAAATAGCCTGTGTCTAATAACTGGCGATTCAACGCGCCCACACGGCGAGTCGAGTAGGAAGCGCCTTCTTTAAAAGGGATAAGTTTTTCTAAAATTTCAGGTTCTAAAGTATGGCCTTCGAAGCTGACTTGGCCAAATTTATAACGTTTGCCAGAGTCAAAATGCAAACTTACCTGCGCGGTGTTGATGTCGCGGTTAACTTTAATCTGTGATTCCGTAAATTCGCCATCGAAGTAACCTCTGGCCAGAGCTAAGGTGACCAGCTGCGATTTTACGTCGCTATACACACCGTGGTTTAGCACATCGCCAGGCTTAAGGTTGACCTTTGCCAGCCATTGATCGAAGGCGCGATCATCGAGCATTTCGCCACTGAAGTTAATATCGACCCATTGCACTATGGTTGGCTCGCCTGCAGTGATCACCAGTTTCAGTTCCCACGGTCCCTTGTCATGTTCCGTCAGTTTTTCTTCCACTTCGCCATGATAGTAACCCATGGATTCTAAGGCTGTGCTGACATTGTCATCGACATTAAACAGAAAGGCACGGCGCTGCACCTCGGATTCGGGTAAGGTGCCTAAGTGCGCAACTATGTTACGTTGCAGAGCTTCATTCACGCCTGTGACAGATAATTTAATAAATTCATCTGCCGCCGCAGCGACGGATGTGACTGAAATCAGACTCAGAAATAAGCAAAAACGAAAGTAATGTGAGGTGATTTGCAAAAATGGCTGCACTTTATAGTCCCTGTGATGTGGCATCATTGTCGCCAGAATAAAACCAACAGGCAAGGAGATGATTGAAATTACACGATGAAATGGGTACAAAGGACGCTACTTTTTAAGGGGATGTAAAGAATGAAAACAAAATTAGCCACCTTTAGTTTAATTATCTCGGGTCTACTTTTTATGTCACACAACACCTTGGCCAATGACAAACCGTTCGCTATTGCGATCCACGGTGGCGCTGGCACGATTTCTAAGGCTAATCTCACCCCTGAACAACGCCAAGCCTACAAAGATAAGTTAAAGGAAGCGGTCGATAAAGGCTCAAAAGTCTTAGAGGAGGGCGGTGACAGCTTAGTGGCAGTTCAAACCGCCATTAATATTCTCGAAAATAGTGCCCTGTTTAATGCAGGTATCGGCGCGGTGTACACCTATGACGGCGGACATGAATTAGATGCCTCCATTATGGATGGCAAAACCATGAATGCAGGCGCTGTCGCTGGAGTGCGCCATATCGCCAACCCCATTGATCTCGCTTTAGCTGTGATGAATAAGTCTGAGCACGTGATGCTCTCGGGCGCGGGTGCAGAAGAATTTGCCCTGACTCAAGGCTTTAGCTTAGTGCCAAACAGTCATTTTGATACTGACGAGCGTTATCAGCAATTACTCGATGCTCGCCAAAAACTGCAAGCTGCTGCTAAATCAGAGCAAGTCGCAAGTGTTGAGATGCAAGATCTCGATTACAAATTTGGTACCGTAGGCGCCGTCGCCTTAGACAAAAATGGCAACTTAGCAGCTGGTACCTCAACTGGCGGTATGACGGCAAAACGCTTTGGCCGCATTGGTGATTCTCCTGTGATTGGTGCCGGCACCTATGCTGAAAACGGGGTGTGCGCCGTATCGGCAACCGGACACGGTGAGTTTTTTATTCGCTATCAAGTAGCAGGGGACATTTGTGCTAAGGTGAAATACCAGCAGAAACCCATTATTCAAGCCGCCGATGAAGTGATCAATCAGCGGCTTATTACTGCTGGCGGTTCGGGTGGCGTGATTGCCGTCGATCAGCGCGGTAATATCGCTACGCCATTTAACACTGAAGGCATGTACCGCGCTACCCGTAGCAATGGTGAACCCGCCCAAGTGCTGATCTGGCAAGACCAATAACTTGAATTGTAGAAGCCGTTGGTTCGTGACTGACATTGCTTACAAGATTGTTTACAAGTTGGTGTAAAAAATAGCTTAGAAATATCTCACAGAAACATGACTCAGAAACCTTAAAAAGCGAGTGCTGCGAAAGTGGCACTCGCTTTTTGCTTACGGTTTTTTGCTTTAAGACTGGATAAGAAGCTGATAGGTTTGAGCTATTACGATTAGTCTATGGTATGTGCGTATAAAGCGTTGTTTGATTTCATTAGACGTACAATCATCAAACGCAAAGCCGTACTTAACTCACAGTCAAAAAGCTGCAGTTTGTGTCCAGCGAACTCATCGCGTCTGCATGAGGTTGCACTCAGCGTAAAGGATATTTACATGATTTCTACCGTGTTAACCGACCGCGTCAGGGTTTTCCTCAATCGGTTTAGTCATCGACTTTGGGTTAAACCACTGCTTGTTTGCCTATTATCGATTGCAGTCGCCTTTGTCGCAAAATTGGCTGATGGCACTGAGCTTGTTGAGATTGCACCTAAGGTGTCATCGGCCTCCATCGAGGCGCTGTTATCCGTCATGGCTTCCAGCATGCTGGTTATCGCCACTTTTTCCGTGGGTTCTATGGTCTCGGCCTATGCTTCGGCGGCTAACACGGCAACACCACGTTCATTTATTTTAGTTGTCGCCGATGATGCCTCCCAGAATGCGCTATCGACCTTCGTTGGGGCATTTATCTTCAGTATTGTGGCACTCACTGCGGTCAAAAATGATTACTTTCAAACTGCAGGTCTGTTTATCCTCTTCCTGTTGACCGCGTTTATCTTCGGCATGGTGATCTTTACCTTTGTACGTTGGGTGGATCGCATTGCCCGTCTTGGCCGCATGGCAACCACAATCGAGAAAGTTGAAAAGGCGACTGCCGATGCACTTAGACGGCGACACCAAAAACCACATCTTGGCGGCGTTTCTGTGCGTCCACAAGCGCGTGGACGAGCCGTGTACGCGGCTAACGTCGGTTATGTTCAGTACATTAATATTGCCGCGATGCAGCGCTGGGCAGAGAAAAACGAGTTACGAGTCGTGATTGCAGCCTTGCCGGGCACGTTCGCCACGCCCAATCGACCATTGGCATACATTAGCGCCGATGGTGCGGAGCAGACTGAGATTGATTGCACCTGTGTTGCCGAGTCATTCCAGATTGGTGATACCCGTCTTTTTGACGACGATCCGCGATTTGGGTTGGTGGTACTGTCGGAAATCGCTGGCCGCGCCTTATCACCCGCGGTCAATGACCCAGGTACGGCCATTTGCATCATAGGCACACTGGTACGGCTGTTTACCCTATGGGGTGAACCCGCGGCTGTTGATGACAAACCCGCGCCAGAGTGCGATCGCATTGAAGTCCCTCACGTTTGTGTGCAGGACATGTTTGATGATGCGTTTACCGCCATAGCCAGAGACGGCGCGGGAGTGGTGGAAGTCGCTGTACGGCTACAGAAAGCGCTTGAATCGTTAGCATCCAGTGGTGACGGGGAAATACGCGCGGCGGCCGAGTACCACGGGCGGCTGGCGCTGAAGCGTTCACAAAAAGTGCTTGATATCGAAGAGGACTTGCAAGCCGTACAAGACGCCGCCAAGTTCGCCGGATCAGCAGCTTCGTCTAGCACTTAACGAGACATTAATTATTTCGTCGTGCTGTGTATCCGTTTGTTTCTTTCTATTCTGTCAGCACTTTTTGACATTCGGTTTACACACTCGATAAGCGCAATCGATATAAATCGCACATCCTTGCCGATATTTTGACTAGACTTCAAACGTAGGGTTAATTCGAGGGGAAGACTATGGACTTAATTAAGATTCGTGACCATATGGATCGTCAGCCCGTGTTACTGCGCGCGAATATGTCGCTCGCGACCGCGGTCGAAAAGCTGTTAGATAATAATAAAATGGGCGCCGCTGTGGTTGATGAGTTGGGCGATTTGGTGGGCTTTTTATCCCAGCAGGATTGTCTGGCTGTGATGATCAAAAGTAGCTATCACTGCGATATGACCTCAGTGGTGAAGGATTGTATGCGTACTGAAGTACTGTTTGTCGGGCCTGATGACAGTATTTTGCAACTCGCTGAACAAATGCTCGGGCCTAAACCTAAGGTTTATCCTGTAGTTGAACACGGTAAAGTGATTGGCACGATAAATCGCACTAATGTGCTCAAAGCGATGAATATCTATATGCAACAATGTTATCTGTCACCAGTTTAATCTGAGCCGCAGTGGAGATAATCTGACAGCCTTTATCCTGAGTGCAGAGTAAATTAGCAATACCATTGCGCCACTTTCCTTGCTAGGATCGCCGTTTTTGATGCTAGCAATGGAATTTGGATTTGAACTCAGACAAACATCCGCTATCGAACGCCTTTCTTAATCTTTGTTATCAGGCTGATGCGTCTAGGATCCGTCGTCGTTTATTTAAGCTCAATAAAGAAGCCGACTCAGATAAAAAGACCCAAGTCTTAGCCCAGCTGAGTGAGCAAGCGCAGGCGGCGTTTGAGAAGGTTGAGCAGCGTCGTAATGCTCGCCCTAAAATCCACTATCCTGAAAACCTTCCCGTTTCTTTGATGCGCGATGATATTGCGCGTGCGATTGCGGGCAATCAAGTGGTGATCATTGCCGGTGAAACGGGCTCAGGTAAAACCACGCAGCTTCCCAAAATTTGTTTAGAACTTGGCTTAGGCTGCCGCGGCATGATTGGCCACACCCAGCCAAGACGATTGGCTGCGCGCAGCGTGGCGAGCCGAGTCGCTGAAGAATTACACAGTCCGCTCGGTGAAGTGGTTGGCTTTAAAGTGCGGTTTGCCGATGCGCTTAAGAGTGACTCGTATATTAAGTTGATGACCGACGGTATTTTACTGGCGGAATTGACCTCAGATCGCAATCTCGATCAATACGATACCATCATCATAGATGAGGCCCACGAGCGCAGCCTGAATATCGATTTTATTCTGGGCTACCTTAAACAGATCCTTAAAAGACGCCCCGATCTCAAAGTCATTATCACGTCGGCGACCATAGACGTTGAGCGTTTTTCTAAGCATTTCAACAATGCGCCTATTATCGAAGTCTCAGGCCGCACCTTTCCGGTCGAAACCCGTTATCGCCCCTTAGTGCAAGATAGCGATGCCGATTTAGATCAAATCGAAGGCATTTTTGCCGCCGTCGATGAACTGGTGGCCGAAGGGCTGGGAGACATTCTGATCTTTATGAATGGCGAGCGGGAAATTCGCGATACGGCCGAGCAATTGAGCCGACGTAATTATCGCGATACCGAAATTTTGCCGTTGTACGCGCGTTTATCCTATGGCGAGCAATCTAAAGTCTTCAGTAGCCACAGAGGCAGGCGGATTGTACTAGCGACCAACGTAGCGGAAACCTCGCTGACTGTGCCGGGCATTCGCTATGTTATCGACCCAGGTACGGCGCGTATCAGCCGCTACAGCTATCGCACTAAGGTGCAACGCTTACCGATTGAACCTATCTCACAGGCGAGCGCCAATCAGCGCCAAGGCCGTTGTGGCCGTGTGGGACCGGGTATCTGTATTCGTTTGTACGATGAGGCGGATTTTAATAATCGTCCGGCGTTTACCGATCCTGAGATTCTGCGTACTAACTTGGCTTCGGTCATTTTGCAGATGCTCGCCATCGGTTTGGGTGATATCGGCGGCTTCCCCTTTATCGAGCCACCCGATCCACGCCATATCCGCGATGGTTTCTTGCTGCTCGAAGAATTACAAGCGGTTGAGAGCAAACACGGCAAGCTAGTGTTGACGCCACTTGGGCGCAACTTGGCGCAAATTCCTGTGGATCCGCGTTTGGCGCGTATGGTGGTCGAGAGTCAGCAGTTAGGTTGTTTGAACGAAGTGCTAGTGATTGCTGCGGGCTTATCGATTCAAGATCCCCGCGAACGCCCGATGGAGAAGAAGCAAGCCAGTGATGAAGCCCATCGTCGTTTTGCCGATCCCAGTTCCGATTTCGTCAGTTGGATTAACCTGTGGCAGCACTTAAAAGATCAGCAAAAAGAGTTATCTGCTAGTCAGTTCCGTAAAAAATGCCGCGATGAGTATTTGGCCTATTTGCGCGTTCGCGAGTGGCAGGATTTATACGCCCAGCTTAAACAAGCCGTACACGATTTAAAATGGCGCTTAAACGATACGCCCCCAAGTTACGATACCTTGCATCGTGCGCTGTTGTCGGGTTTGTTGAGCCATGTTGGTTTTAAAGATAACAATAACGAGTATTTAGGTGCGCGTAATCGTAAATTCTTTGTGTTTCCCGGTTCGCCATTGGCCAAAAAAGGCCCTAAGTGGATCATGGCCGCTGAGCTTACCGAAACTTCGCGCTTATTCGCTCGCTGCTGCGCTAAAATCGAACCCGAATGGCTAGAGCCCTTAGCGGCGCATTTGATTAAGAAAAGCTATGTAGAGCCCCATTTTGAGGCAAAACCTGGCAGCGTTATCGCCCTTGAGAATCAAGTGCTTTATGGTTTGACGGTCGTGCACCGCCGCAAAGTGCAATACGGCCCCATCGATCCTGTTGAAGCGCGTGAGATTTTTATCCGCAGCGCTTTGGCAGAAGGGCAGTTACAGACCCAAGAAGCGTTTTTTGTCGCTAACCAAAAGCTGCTCGAAGACATTGAATCACTCGAACATAAATCCCGTCGCCGCGATATTTTGGTGGACGAGCAAGTGTTAGTGGATTTTTACGAGCCGCGGATCCCTGAAGGGATTTACAACGCGCAGCTGTTTTTTGGCTGGTGGAAGAAGGCCAAGCGCGAGCAACCGGATTTACTCGATTTCAGCAAAGCACTGTTAATGCAGCGCAATGCCGACCATATCTCGACCTTGGATTTCCCCGATACGTGGCACAAGGGCAATTTGCGCCTACAGCTAAGTTATCACTTTGAACCCGCGGCGGCGGATGACGGCGTGTCGGTTCACATTCCGGTGGCGCTGCTTAATCAAATCGACGATAGCGATTTTGATTGGCTAGTGGCAGGGCTAAGGGAAGAAAAGTGCATCGCGCTGATCAAATCTTTGCCTAAGAGTTTACGACGTAACTTTGTGCCCGCGCCTGACTATGCCCGCGCTTGTGTGCAGGCCATGGTGCCTTTTAGTGCCAGTTTGCTTGAGGCCATGTGCAAGCAATTATTGCGCATGAGTGGCACGCGTATATCGCCGGAAGATTTTGATTTAACGCAACTGCCCGCGCATTTGCAGATGAACTTTAAAATCGAAGACGATAAACACAACTTAGTCGCCGAAGGTCGGGTGCTCGATACCTTAAAAGCCGAGTTGCAGGGCGTGGTGGCGAAAGCCATTCGTCAGGTGGCGGATAAAGGTATAGAGCAAGAAGCGTTAACTGAGTGGTCCTTCGGCGATTTACCCAAGCAATATCAGCAGCAAAAAGGCAATTATCAAGTGCGGGCGTTTCCGGCGCTGATCGATAAAAAAGACAGTGTTGCGATCAAATTATTTGATGACGAATTTGAAGCCTTAGATGCCCATCGCCAAGGTCTGCGACGCTTATTGCTGCTAAACATTCCATCACCGGTAAAACATTTGCAACAAGCTTTGCCAAATAAGGCGAAATTGGCGATGTATTTCAATCCCTTCGGTCAAGTGCAAATCTTGATTGATGACATTATTGCTGCCGCTGTGCAGCAGTTGTTGGATGAAAAAGCCCTCGATGTGCGTAATCAAGCCCAATTTGAGCAGGCAAAGGATTGGGTTCGCCAAGAACTCAACCCGACCGCCGAGCAAATCGCCTTGAAGGTTGAGCAGATTTTGACCTTATACCAGAGTATTAAAAAGCGTCTCAAGGGCAAAATTAGCTTAGATATTGCCTTTGCTATGAGTGATATTCAAAGCCAATTAGACAAATTAGTGTTTAAAGGGTTTGTCGAATCCTGTGGCTGGAATCGTTTAACCGATGTGGCGCGTTACTTAAAGGCAATTGAAATCCGTGTTGAGAAGTTGCCTGTCGATCCGACTCGTGACCGTTTGCATATGCAGAGCATTAACAAGGTACAGGAAGCATTGACTGCGCAACTGGCGAAAGTGCCGCGATCGCAGCCGACACCGCCCGCGTTAATCGAGGCACGCTGGATGATTGAAGAGTATCGTGTTTCCTGTTTTGCGCAGGTGTTAGGCACGGCTTATCCGATATCGGAAAAACGCATTTTGAATCATATCCAACAAGTATAAAAATATGAGGTCAGTGAATTTATTATTTACGACTTAATAGCTGTTATTGTTGGTTATCTCATTACGCCGCTAAGCTTACTTAGCGGCGTTTTTATTTTGTGGTTTTAGTCGTTCTCGTTTTGCGATCACTAACTTACCTGAGCAAACAACATTTAATCTCGAAACGTCAACACGCCCTAATCAGTTTGCTTTACTCCTTTGGAGATATTTAGCGCTAATTTTAAGCATTCACCTTGCTAAAAAACTGATCTTTGACCATGTTTTAGCCACACCTTAATAACTTCTTTGTCCGAATTCACCTCATTACAATCTAATAAATCGTTTACAAACCATGAGCTAGTTAAATCTATCGCCAAATTGATGATCTGGATCAAGCATCATCAGCTTTACCAATTTGGAGGTATACAGTTTGTTAACAACTAAAAGGTATGATGTTTGAGTGAGTTAAAGATGCAACGGATATACATAAAACCTGCCGCTGACGCTTGTTCCAGCGCGAAAAATGGCAGGAACACACCTCTTGGAGGATGCATGAGTGCTAGCACCGCAGAAGAAAAATCCTTAGAACTGAAAATTTTTATCTTTTTAACCGTATTTCTCGCACCGTTATTGTCCGTGCTGCTGGTCAGTGGCTTGGGTTTTGCGATCTGGTTTAGTCAGATTTTGACTGGACCACCGGGAGTGGGTTAATCGCTTTATTATCAGAATATTAAATAAAGAGTGGAATGTCGGATGAGCAAAGAACTCCATATCACCAGTTTAGTGGTGCAGGTCTTACCGCAGAAAATGGCAGATGTTAGACAAGAGATCATGACCATTGAAAATGCCGAACTTTCCGTCAACAACGAAGTGAAATTGGTCGTGGTTATCGAAGGTGAGACTCAGCGCGCCTTGATGGACTGCATAGAAGCGATCAATGCCATTCCGGGTGTGTTATCCGCCACTATGGTTTACCACCAGAGTGAAACGCTCGAAGAGGGTGAAGAATGAATATGAACAGACGTGATTTTATTAAGGCCAATGCCGTGATTGCCGCTGCAGGGGCCGCAGGTTTAGCCTTGCCCGCTGGCGCAAGTAACCTGATAACCAGCTCAGAACAAACCAAATTAGAGTGGAACAAGGCTCCATGCCGTTTCTGTGGTACGGGCTGCTCTGTGATTGTCGCCACTCGCGACGGCAAAGTGGTGGCCACCCATGGCGATGCCAACAGTGAAGTGAACCGTGGACTTAACTGTATCAAGGGTTATTTCCTATCGAAAATCATGTATGGCAGCGATCGCTTAACCACGCCCATGCTGCGAATGACCGATGGCAAATACGACAAGCACGGCGAGTTTTCGCCGATAAGCTGGGACAGCGCCTTCGATATCATGGCGCAAAAATGGAAAGAGACCATTAAAGCCAAGGGCCCAACCGCTGTGGGCATGTTTGGTTCGGGCCAATGGACAGTGTGGGAAGGTTACGCCGCCGTTAAGTTGATGAAGGCGGGCTTTGGCTCTAACAATATCGACCCTAATGCGCGTCATTGTATGGCGTCGGCCGTGGTCGGTTTTATGCGCACTTTCGGTATCGATGAGCCAATGGGCTGCTATGACGATATGGAAGCCGCCGATGCGTTTGTGCTTTGGGGCTCGAACATGGCCGAAATGCACCCGATCCTGTGGAGCCGCGTGACCGACAGACGCTTGAGTGAACCTCATGTCAAAGTGGCCGTGTTATCGACTTTCCAACATCGCTCCTTCGATCTGGCAGATTTACCGATAGTGTTCACTCCGCAAACCGATTTGGCCATGTTGAACTTTATTGCTAACTATATTATTCAAAACGATAAAGTGAACTGGGATTTCGTGAAGAAACACGTAAATTTCCGCCAAGGCACGACTGATATCGGCTACGGTTTACGTCCGACTCATCCGCTTGAACAGAAAGCCAAAAACGTCAAAACGGCGGGGGACTCAACGCCAATCGATTTTGAAGCCTTCAAAGCCTTTGTTGCCGAATACACAGTCGAGAAAGTCAGTAAACTGTCTGGCGTGCCAGAAGATAAACTGATCGAACTGGCGAAGCTGTATGCTGATCCTAATACGAAAGTGACGTCATTCTGGACCATGGGCTTTAACCAACATACCCGTGGTGTGTGGTGTAACAACCTGATTTACAACATCCATTTATTAACAGGTAAGATTTCTACCCCTGGCAACAGTCCGTTCTCGCTGACAGGTCAGCCATCGGCCTGTGGCACGGCCCGTGAAGTCGGGACTTTCTCTCACCGTTTACCTGCGGACATGGTGGTGACCAATCCCGAGCACAGAAAACACGCTGAAGAAACGTGGAAAATTCCAAGCGGCATTATTCCACCTAAACCCGGTTATCATGCTGTCGAGCAAAATCGCCGCCTAAAAGACGGTGACTTGAACTGCTATTGGGTGCAAGTGAACAACAATATGCAGGCGGGGCCGAACATCAACGAAGAAGGGCTACCGGGTTACCGTAACCCTGCCAACTTTATCGTGGTATCAGATGCTTATCCCACAGTTACCACTCAAGCCGCCGATTTGATCTTGCCCACTGCTATGTGGGTTGAGAAAGAGGGGGCTTACGGTAATGCCGAGCGCCGTACTCAGTTCTGGCATCAAATGGTGCAAGCGCCGGGTGAGTCGCATTCGGATCTGTGGCAGCTGATGGAGTTTGCGAAACGTTTCACCACAGATGAAGTGTGGCCAAAAGATGTGTTAGCTGCTAATCCAGAGTTTAAGGGCAAAACCCTATTCGAAGTTCTGTACCAAAACGGCAATGTTGATAAGTTCCCATTGACGGATGCGGATCCTAAGTATCTGAACGATGAAGCTAAACATTTTGGTTTCTATGTGCAAAAAGGCCTGTTTGAAGAATACGCCTCCTTTGGACGCGGTCATGGCCACGACTTAGCACCATTTGATGCTTATCACGAGGCCCATGGTCTGCGTTGGCCTGTGGTCGATGGCAAGGAAACCAAGTGGCGTTTCCGTGAGGGGAGCGATCCTTATGTTAAAGCAGGTAAGGGCTTTGAGTTTTATGGTCATCCCGATGGCCGTGCGGTGATTTTTGCGCTGCCCTATGAGCCCGCCGCCGAGTCGCCAGACGAAGAATACGATATCTGGTTATCGACGGGCCGAGTGCTGGAACATTGGCATTCGGGTTCTATGACCCAACGTGTGCCTGAGCTTTATCGTGCTTTCCCTGATGCTGTGTGTTTTATGCATCCCGAAGATGCCAAGAAACGCGGTCTGCGCCGCGGTGACGAAATTCGTGTGGTGTCACGACGGGGTGAAATTAAGACCCGAGTTGAAACCCGTGGCCGTAATAAACCGCCTGTGGGCTTAGTGTTTGTGCCTTGGTTTGATGCTAGCCAGCTCATTAATAAAGTCACTTTAGATGCGACAGATCCCTTGTCAAAACAAACTGACTTTAAAAAATGTGCGGTGAAGATCGTCAAGGTTTAAGGAGAACACGATGAAAACCCTAAAATTAGTTTCAGCGATCGGTTTACTGGCCTTTGGCGCATTAATGATGACAAGTGTATCTGCCGCCAGTATTCCCGAAGATAAAATTGATACCCTGCGCCAAGCGCCTATCAATGTCGAGCCGACGCCGCCAGCGATGCAAAACGTGCGTAATACCGATGTGAAGGAAGTGCGTAACTATCCCATGCAGCCACCCGTGATCCCGCACAAAATTGACGGCTATCAGCTCGATCTTAAAGTGAATAAGTGTATGGCCTGTCATGCTCGCAGTCGCATCGGGGATTCCCAAGCGCCTATGGTCAGTGTCACGCACTATATGGACAGGGATAATAACTTCTTAGCCGAATTATCGCCGCGTCGATATTTCTGTACTCAGTGCCATGTGCCGCAGTTAGATGCCAAATTACTGGTCGAAAACGACTTTGTAGACATGGAACATCTGATCAAAACCAACACTGAGCAGAAAAAACACTAGGAGTTAGCATGTTAGATAAACTGAAAAAAATCTGGCAGGTACTCAATCGTCCGAGTGTGCATTACAGTTTAGGTTTTTTGACCTTAGGTGGCTTTGTGGCTGGGGTGATTTTCTGGGGCGGCTTTAACACTGCCCTTGAAGCTACCAACAAGGAAGCCTTCTGTATCGGTTGCCATGAGATGGAAAATAACGTCTATCAAGAGTTACAGACAACGATTCATTTCACTAACCGCAGTGGTGTGCGGGCAACCTGCCCAGATTGCCATGTACCACATAACTGGACAGATAAGATCGCCCGTAAGATGCAGGCCTCTAAGGAAGTGTGGGGGAAGGTTTTCGGCACGATTAACACCCGAGAAAAGTTTGAAAGTAAACGGCGTGAGTTAGCTGAGCATGAATGGGAAAGATTAAAAGCCAATGACTCGCTCGAGTGCCGTAATTGCCATAACTTCACTTATATGGATTTTACCCGCCAGTCACCTAGAGCGTCACAGATGCACTCAACGTCACTGGCGAGCGGCGAAAAGACCTGTATCGACTGCCACAAGGGGATTGCTCACCATCTCCCTGATATGGAAGGTGTGAAGGGATTTTAAGCTGAATCGTTCCCCGTGTTGCTTAGCGTGACTTTGTTTTGTGTAATCGTGACTTAGTTTTGTGTAGTTTAGTCTCGTTTAACTTAGCGTTGGTTAGTGTTAGTAAGTGTGACTTAGTGCGGCTAAATGTTTATTAGCCATCTCCAGCCAAAGGCCAAGCATAGTGATGCTTGGCCTTTTTATTGATTGTAATGGCACCGTGGCATAGTGACCTAAAGCCGTACTTGGTATGCTGAATTAAGGTTTAATCAATTAATTGTGTTACCGAGCAGCTAATGGCGTTTTATTCACTTCACAGCTCAGGATACAATCAGCAAAGAATCGTTATTGGATGATAAAGATGTCGTGATAGAAGGCCGCTATGGAAAATACCATTACGCAGGAGGCGATGATGAATGAACAACTTGAAAAACTCTTAGAAGACATCGGTTTTATGAGCCCGAGCTTGCTTGAAATCGTGCAGGGCGTGCGCCAAACCGTTAACGCCATTGCAGACGCATCCTCGCTCGATATCACTGAAACGGTGAAGTACGGCGGAATACTCTTTAGCGCAAAGAGCGCTTTTGGTGGGGTGTTTGCCTATAAGCAGCATGTGTCATTGGAGTTTAGTTTGGGCGCAAACTTTAGCGATCCGCACAAGGTGCTCGAAGGCAGTGGCAAATTTCGCCGCCATATCAAGTTAACCTCAATGGATGAAATCGCAGCCAAACACGTGGCGGAATATATCACGCAGGCGCTGTATCAAGCGGATAAGTAACAAGTGGATTAGTATCTGCGAATGAGTGGCTGTTTCGCCGCATGATGTTAGTAAGGTCATGATAACTGCTCATAGCATGAGTCCAGCACGTTAGCAAAAACGCAGAAACAAAAAAGGAGCTGAATAGTCAGCTCCTTTCGTTTTGCTAAGGTTTAATAGAGATGTCTTAGCAATGCAGTCCCTAGTTAAGGGATATTAGAAGTTCGCAGTACGCGGCGCACGTGGGAATGGGATAACATCACGAATGTTGTTAACGCCCGTCACGTAAGACACTAAACGCTCAAACCCTAGACCAAAACCTGCATGTGGCACTGTGCCATAACGGCGCATATCACGGTACCACCAGTAATCTTCTTGGTTCAGATCCATTTCGGCTAGACGCATATCTAGCACGTCTAAACGCTCTTCACGTTGAGAGCCACCGATGATCTCACCGATACCTGGGGCTAACACGTCCATCGCGGCAACGGTTTTACCGTCATCGTTTAAGCGCATGTAGAAGGCCTTGATATCTTTCGGGTAGTTCTTCACTACCACAGGGGCTTTGAAGTGTTCTTCGGCTAAGTAACGCTCATGCTCAGAAGATAAATCGATGCCCCAAGACACAGGGAACTCGAAGGTTCTGCCACAGTTTTGCAGAATTTCAACCGCATCCGTGTAATCCACTTGAGCAAAATCGCTTGAAACGAAAGATTGCAGACGGTCGATCACTGTCTTATCAACGTGTTGGGCGAAGAAAGTTAAATCGTCCATACGCTCAGTCAATACGGCATTGAACGCGTATTTCAACATAGCTTCGGCAAGGCCTGCGATGTCGTTTAAGTTAGCGAAGGCGACTTCAGGCTCAACCATCCAAAATTCCGCTAAGTGGCGGCTGGTGTTTGAGTTTTCAGCACGGAAAGTCGGGCCAAAGGTATACACTTTTGACAGTGCACAGGCGTAGGTTTCAGCGTTCAACTGGCCAGATACGGTTAGGAAAGCTTCTTTACCGAAGAAATCTTTATCGTAATCGACTTTCCCTGCATCAGTACGTGGCAGGTTTTCCATATCTAAGGTCGATACGCGGAACATTTCACCTGCGCCTTCACAGTCAGAGGCGGTGATAAGTGGGGTAGATACCCAAATAAAGCCTTCTTCGTGGTAGAAGCGGTGAATCGCTTGGGATAAACAGTTACGCACGCGGGCAACGGCACCAATAATGTTAGTGCGTGGGCGTAAATGTGCTAATTCGCGTAAATGTTCAATTGAGTGACGCTTAGCGGCCATTGGGTAAGTGTCTGGATCATCAACCCAGCCCGCGACTTCAAGTTCAGTCACTTGCAGTTCAAATGCTTGACCTGCGCCTGGAGATTCCACCACGTCGCCTGTCATCACAACAGAACAACCCGCAGTTAGCTTTAACACTTCGTTGTCGTAATTATCTAAGCTATTGGGCACGACGCCTTGGATAGGATTAAAGCAAGAGCCGTCATAAACAGCTAAAAAAGAGATGCCGGCTTTAGAGTCACGACGGGTTCTGACCCAGCCACGCACTGTGACTTTAGAACCGACGGCGTGCTCACCTTTAAATACAGATGCGACAGATGCGATGCTCATTGTTGCTTAATTCTCCAACGAAACGTTTTATATGAAAATTTTGGAGGTTTATATTACCTTGCTGGTGGCTTTTCTCAAGCTGAAAAAGGTATCCTGAGGTTAATAATATCGATATTGGGCGATATAGTGAGTTAAACGGCGGGAGGCGGTATGAGCAAGACTAGAATATTTCAAATTATCCTTGCGGCCTTATCCATTTTAGGCTGGGCAATTGCCGTCTATGCGCTATTAGTGTTTGGTGACGCGAGACCCGATCGCGAAGTTGGCGATTATTTAAGCCGCGGTGCGACATTTAGAGTTCATTGGGATCCACATGAAACCCAGTTATTGCAGTATTTGATTTGGGCCTGTGGCTGCATTAGTTTGGTCAGTTTAGCGTTTAATTTTTATGTCGCCCAACACAGTCGCATGGGCTATTGGTTTAACATTCCCATGTTGCTGTTAACCTCGATTGTCGCCGGTTTGTATATCCACTTGGTGGTTTAAGCAAGCCAGTTGGCTCGTAGCGGTTTCGCTATGGCAAATGAAGTCAGAGAATATCGGCAGAAATGCTTAACTGGCGGCACAAATGGTCGATAATGGCGGCGGTCGCGCCCCAAATAAAACGTTGTTGATAGGGAATAAAATGCACGCTGTAGTAGCGTCCTTGGCGTAAAAAGCGTTTTTGGTGGCGATTATTCGGCTCAATAAGAAAGCTTAATGGCACAGTAAAGCAATCTGCAACTTCACCAGGATCGAGTTTCCAATCAAATGCCTGCTTGATAATGCCGACCACGGGGGTGATTTCAAATCCGGTAAAAGTATTGTGGGCCGGAAATGTGCCCACCACATCGACGTTATGCCGCGATAATCCTATTTCCTCTTCTGCTTCCCTTAACGCCGCCGCAATTGCATCGACATCATGGGGCTCAATTTTACCACCGGGGAAACTGATCTGCCCCGGATGGGCGCGAAGGTGCATGGGTCTTTGGGTTAAAATCAGATTCAGTTCACCGTTGATATCCTGCAGTGGGATCAACACCGCAGCTTTGCGCAGTCCAAGGTGTGGGAAGGCCGCCGGATCTTGCAGCGCTAAAGGGTGCAGATTAAATCTGAGTCTAAATTCCGCTTGATCCATCGAGGTTTCCGTGACTGTTTTGTATGAGAGCTTACGGCTTTTGCGGCTCTGCGCCAAGTAAAGGCAAAATTCGACTGATCTTATCAAAGGTTTCTTGGTACTCGGCATTCACTTCAGAATCCGCCACTATGCCGCCGCCCGCCCAGCAATAGAGTTTCCCCTGCTCAGCCACAATAGTGCGAATGGTGATACTGGTATCCATTTGGCCATCTTGGCTGATATAGCCCATAGAGCCACAGTACAGACTGCGCCGTGAAGGTTCGAGTTCTTCGATAATTTCCATGGCGCGGATTTTCGGTGCGCCAGTAATTGAGCCGCCGGGGAACGCCGCGCGCAGCAAATCGCTGGCGCTGTACTTAGCATCAAGCTTAGCCGTCACTGTACTGACAAGGTGATGCACGGCGGGAAAGCTTTCAATTTCAAACAGATGCGGTACACGTACCGAGCCTGCCGCTGCTACCTTGCCGATATCATTACGCAGCAAATCGACAATCATGACGTTTTCGGCGCGATCCTTTGGCGAGCTGGCAAGGGTGCTCGCAGCTTTTGCGTCGAGCGCGGGATCTGCGTGACGCGGCAGCGTGCCTTTGATGGGTTTAGTCTGAATATCATCACCGCGAAGCTGAATAAAGCGCTCAGGTGAAATCGATAAAATCGCGTTTTGCGGTAACCGCATAAAGGCCGAGAAGGGTGCTTTATTGGCATTGCGCAGTTGGCAATAAGCCGACCATTCATCGCCTTGATAGCCAGCTTCAAATCTTTGGGTTAAATTTATTTGATAGCAATCGCCGCTGTGCAAATAGGCTTGTACTGCCTCAAATTTGGCTGTGTATTGGGCTTTGTCGATTTGTGCTGTCCATGGGCCTGTGAGCATGAATTCGGCTGTATTTGGCTTATGTGCCATTTTCGCTTGAATTTTATTCAATTCAATGTCGAGTGCAGCTTCACCTAAATAGTGCAATAAATGCCAACACTGGGCTTGGTAATCATAAACTAACGCCCAGTCGTAAAAGCCGATGTTCATCTCTGGCAGTTGAATATCTTGCTGAGCGCTTGTTGGTAGGGATTCGATGCGACGGCCTAAGTCGTAACTAAAGCTGCCCATGGCGCCGCCACTGAAGGGCAGAATGCAATCAAAAGATTTTGAATACCAATGATTTAATAAAGTGTTGAGCAGGTCGAAGGGATCACGGTTTGGGTCCATCGCCTCGGGTAAGCTCAAGCTCGTATCGATGAGCTTTATATTGCTACGCTCGCCCTGAGTCACTAATGTTGCGATGGGATTGGCGCAAATGATGTCGAATCTGGCGTCCTGATGCGGCGCGTTCGCTGAATCTAACAGGATTGCCCATGGGTCATTGGCAAAGTGTTCGAAGAGTGCTGCGGTGCTTAATGTCCAGTCAAGTTGGCGTGATGCAAGCTGTTTTGACGCCCTAATTGCCATCGATTAACCCTATTCAAAATGTGATGTAGCCCAAAAAGATGGGAAAGAGTATCATATTGGCCCAGAAAGAATTAAACAAAAATAAGTTAGGCCGCAAAGGCTGCTGGAGCGCTCCTACTATGTCATCTAACCATGAAATGTCTGTCAATTCTGTGATTAAGCAAGCCGACTTTATTGAAAGTGTGGCGGATGCTTTGCAATACATCTCTTATTACCACCCGAAGGATTTTGTTGATGCCATGAGCCAAGCTTATGAGCGTGAACAAAGTGCGGCGGCGAAGGATGCCATTGCCCAGATATTAATTAACTCGCGTATGTCGGCCGAAGGCAAGCGTCCTCTGTGTCAAGACACAGGGATTGTGACCACCTTCGTTAAAGTGGGTATGGGTGTCCAATGGGACAAAACCGATATGACAATTCAGGAAATGGTCGACGAAGGTGTTCGTCGTGCCTATACCAATCCTGATAACCCACTGCGTGCATCAATAGTCTCAGATCCTGCGGGCAGCCGTAAAAATACCAAAGATAACACCCCATCTGTGGTACACATCGACATGGTGCCAGGCAACCACATCGAAGTAGCGATTGCGGCTAAAGGCGGTGGCAGTGAAAACAAAGCTAAGATGGTGATGTTAAACCCATCTGATGATATCGCCGCTTGGGTAGAAAAAACGCTACCGACGATGGGCGCAGGCTGGTGTCCACCGGGTATGCTGGGTATCGGCATTGGCGGCACGGCAGAAAAAGCCGCCGTATTAGCTAAAGAAGCGCTGATGGAAAGCGTGGATATCCATGAGTTGATGGCCCGTGGCGCGCAAACGACCGAAGAAAAGCTGCGTTTAGACATTTTTGAGCGCGCGAACAACTTAGGTATAGGTGCCCAAGGTCTCGGCGGTTTAACCACAGTGTTAGACGTTAAAATCAAATCGGCGCCAACCCACGCGGCTTCAAAGCCTGTGGTGATGATCCCTAACTGTGCAGCGACTCGCCACGTACATTTCCATTTAGATGGCTCAGGTCCAGCTGAATTGACGCCACCATCATTGTCAGATTGGCCAGAAATCACCCGTGAAGTGGGTGATGATGTGCGCCGTGTTAACTTAGATACTGTGACTCAAGCGGATATCGAGCAGTGGCAGAGCGGTGAAACCATTCTGCTGAGCGGTAAAATGCTCACAGGCCGTGATGCTGCCCATAAGCGCATTCAAAGCCTGATTGAAAGCGGTGAAGGCTTGCCAAAAGGCGTGGACTTTACCGGTAAGTTTATTTACTACGTTGGCCCCGTTGATCCAGTCGGTGCTGAAGTTGTCGGTCCTGCGGGCCCAACCACAGCAACCCGTATGGATAAATTCACTGATCTAATGTTAGAGAAAACTGGCTTGATGGGCATGATAGGTAAAGCTGAGCGCGGCCCTGCGACAGTTGAATCGATCAAAAAACACAAAGCGGTATATCTGATGGCCGTTGGCGGCGCTGCGTATTTAGTGTCAAAAGCGATTAAACATTCTCGCGTCGTGGCCTTTGCCGATTTAGGCATGGAAGCGATTTACGAGTTTGACGTGCAAGATATGCCAGTGACTGTGGCTGTGGATTCAAACGGCGTGAACGCCCATGAAACTGGCCCAGCAATTTGGAAAGTGAATATCGCCAACGCGAAAGCCTAAGTGGGAGTGAAGCGAAGGCGTTAGCGGATTGAACTTGATGGCTTTTTAAGCAAAGCCGTTTAAATTTGCGCTCTGATATCGGTTGTTTCGGTAATCTGATATCAGTTCCTTACACAAATCATTGCGCCACTGACATTTTGTCACAAAAAAATACGCTCAGGTTCGCCATTTGGCTTGCCTGAGCGTTTTTGTTTCGATAGTGTGGCAAGCTTATCTTCAAAAGATACGATCTCAGATCGTTTTTAACATTCGTGTTTGCAGCAATGATGATTATTGAATATTTGCAAGCCTCGAACCTGTTCAACAAAAAGACGGACATAACAATGAAAATAGCTCCTCTCCTATTGGCGCTCGGCGCCGCAGGGTTGGCGTTATCAGCCCAAGCGGCCGATCCAACGCCTTTTACTGTGCAACAACTCATTAAACTCAATAAGATGCATTCTGCGACAGTGTCCCACGATGGCACTAAATTAGTTTATGGTCTTAAAACGGTAAACGATAAGGGAGAGGGCAGTTCTGATCTGTATCTATTGGATCTGACTGACACGAAAGCGAAACCGTTACAACTGACCTCTGCCGCGGGCACTGAGCACGATGTGAGTTTCGCCACCGACGACAAGTCGATTTATTTCCTTGCCGGTCGTAGCGGTTCAAGCCAGCTATTCCAACTGTCATTAACGGGCGGTGAAGCGGTTCAAGTTTCTGATTTACCTTTGGATATTGATGGCTACAAGCTATCAAACGATGGTAAACAAGTTGTACTCAGTATGCGCGTATTCCCAGAATGTAAGGATTTAGCCTGCTCAAAGGATAAATTTACCGCTGAATCTGAGCGTAAATCGACGGGTCGCGAATACAAACAGTTAATGGTTCGCCACTGGGATACGTGGGAAGATCACGCCCGTAACCATTTATTTGTGGGCGCTATAAACGGTGAAAAACTGACTAAAGTTGTTGATGTCACCCAAGGGTTAGACACTGAAACGCCGCCAAAACCTTTCTCGGGTATGGAAGAAGTGACTTTCACACCAGACGGTAAGTTTGTGGTTTATAGCGCGAAAGCGCCAAGCAAAGATCAAGCTTGGACCACTAACTATGATTTATGGCAAGTGCCAGTCACGGGTGGCGCTGCAACCAACTTAACCAAAGACAATCTCGCATGGGATGCACAGCCAACGTTTTCGAGCGATGGTCGTTACATGGCCTATTTAGCGATGAAGAAGCCGGGTTTTGAAGCGGATCGTTACGGCATCATGCTGCGCGATACTACCACAGGCCAAACTAAAGAAGTGGCGCCATTGTGGGATCGTAGCCCAAGTTCACTGATGTTTGCCCCTGACAATCGTACCTTGTACGTCACGGCGCAAGACATAGGCCAAGTGTCTATTTTCCAAGTGAATACACAATTTGGCGATGTGCGTTCTATCTACAGCGATGGCACAAACAGCCTAATTGCGGTCACTAACGATGAACTGATTTTCGACAGCAAAACCTTAGTTGAGCCAGGCGATCTCTACAGTATCACCACAGATGGTCAAGGCCTTAAGCGTCTGACTGAAGTGAATAAAGACAAGTTAGCCGAGATCAAGTTCGGTAAGTTTGAACAGTTCAGCTTCAAGGGTTGGAATAACGAAGACGTCTACGGTTACTGGATCAAACCGGCTAACTTCCAAGAAGGTAAAAAATACCCGATTGCCTACTTAGTACATGGCGGACCGCAGGGTTCATTTGGTAATGCCTTCAGCGGTCGATGGAACGCGCAGTTATGGGCGGGTGCAGGCTATGGCGTTGTCATGGTGGATTTCCACGGCTCTACCGGTTACGGCCAAGCCTTTACGGATTCTATCAGCCAAGATTGGGGCGGTAAGCCATTAGAAGATCTGCAAAAAGGCCTAGCGGCAGTGAGCCAACAACAAAAATGGCTCGATCCGCAAAACGCCTGTGCACTTGGCGGTTCTTACGGCGGCTACATGATGAACTGGATCCAAGGTAACTGGAACGATGGTTTCAAGTGTCTTGTTGATCACGCAGGTCTGTTCGATATGCGTTCTATGTACCATGTGACCGAAGAATTATGGTTCCCTGAGTATGAATTTGGCGGTACTTACTCAGATAACAAAGCCTTATATGAGAAGTTTAACCCAGTGAATTATGTTGAAAACTGGAAAACGCCCATGTTGGTGATCCACGGCGAGAAAGACTTCCGGGTTCCTTATGATCAAGGTTTAGCTGCATTTAGCTTTATGCAGCGTAAAGGGATTCCATCTGAGTTGTTGATTTTCCCAGATGAAAACCACTGGATCTTAAAACCTGAAAACCTAGAGCAATGGTACGCCAATGTATTCCGTTGGATGGACCGCTGGACTAAGCAGTAACTGCCAGCACAATAACAGACTGTTGAATGACAGACTGTTTAATAACAAACAGTGAATGACAGTGTAATGAAAGACGTAAGGCTCGCCCTGATAGGGTTATCATCGGCGAGTCGTTTGATGTGATTAACTATTAAAGTGTTTTACGCGAAGCGTCTTTTGTTCAAGCGTCTTAAAAAGCCAGGACTCTGTTCTGGCTTTTTATTGCGTCATATAATGGATTTATTTTTAATCAAGGAGTTAAGATGAATATTCGAGCCGCAACCTTAGCTGATATCCCTGAAATAAGCGAATTGCTCACTCAGTTAACCCAAGATTTTATTGCCCCAACTTGCACTGAAGAGGGGGCTACAATCTTAGTCAATGCCATGTCGATAGAAGCGATTGGTAGCTACTTTGCTATGGGTTATCAGTATCATGTCGCCATAACGGACTCGGGCCAACTCGCAGGCGTAGTGGGAATGAAGGCGAATAGTCACTTGTACCATCTTTTTGTCGCCTCCCATGCGCAGGGACAAGGCGTAGCGCGAATGTTGTGGGAACATGCTAAAACTCAATGTTTAGCCCAAGGCAATCCGGGCGTATTTACCGTGAACTCGGCGCTGAATGCGCAGGCTGTGTACTTAGGCTTTGGCTTTGTGCCATTAGGATCTGAGCGAGAGCGCGGCGGGATCCGCGATATTCCCATGCAGCTGACGCTTTAGGCTGGCAGCACTCATTCATCCAAACACTAGTACTCTCAATTGAGCTAATAGAACTAAAAATAGAGGAATTATGGCAAATTTAACCTTTTATCCCATCGGCACCGCGGGTGAAAAATGGGGCGAGTCTGAAAAAGCCGCATGGCTGACGAGCACCCAAATCAAGCGTTCATATCAAGACGATGTCGTGACGCCACTCAAGGCAATGGAAGCAAAGCTATCTTTGCTTGGGCTTGGCATTGTGCAATATGGCGCCTTATCGATTAATGCCGATCGTTATCCATTATTTGCGGTGAAGAGCCAGCAGTTTGATCCACAAAAGCCAACCGTGCTGGTGACTGGCGGCGTGCATGGCTACGAGACCAGCGGTGTGCATGGCGCATTGGCCTTTTTAACTAACGAAGTGGCGAATTACGTGCAACAGGTGAACTTAGTGGTTGCCGTATGTGTGAGTCCTTGGGGTTATGAGACGATTAATCGCTGGAATCCAAAGGCTATCGATCCAAACCGTTCGTTCTATGCCAATAGCCCTGCAGAAGAATCGGCGGCCTTGATGGCTTTAGTTGCTTCAGTTGAGCAAGGTTTTGAAGTGCATGTGGATTTACATGAAACCACAGATTCAGATGAATTAGAGTTTCGCCCAGCGCTGTGCGCCCGTGATGGCATTGAATATGACAAAGGCACTATCCCAGATGGCTTTTATGCTGTGGGTGATACCGAACATTCAATGGATGCTTTCCAAAAAGCCATTATAGATGGCGTGAGCAAAGTGACGCACATTGCTCCTGCCGACGAGAAAGGTGAGATCATTGGCTCGACTGTGGTGCAACACGGAGTGATTAACTACCCGCTTAAGTCATTAGGGCTTTGCAGCAGTGTCACGGGTTGTATCTATAACACAACTACAGAAGTGTACCCAGATAGCCCAACAGCCACGCCTGCCGAATGTAATCTGGCGCAGGTTGCTGCCATCACCAGCGCCATCGATTATGTACTGGCGCAGCGTTAGTCGCTGTTTATTGTGATGACCAGTTTATTGATATTAAGTTTATGGATGATTAGCCTAGTGCTCGTAAGTTGAGCTAGCGGCTAGTGAAGTGATTTTACGTTCGTGCTGTTAACGCATCGATTAAGTCACTCATTAACTGGGTAAGTCACGGTACATCACGCAGTAAAAAGCCCTCATTCGAGGGCTTTTTCATTTATGTCGCGCTGCGTTTATTTAGCACACGCTTAGCATAGTTAGGCGATGGCCTAGTTGTTATCGCTATAGTCACGGCCATAATAGCTATCGAGGAACAACTGTTTTAGCTCGTTAATCAAGGGGTAACGTGGGTTGGCACCGGTACATTGATCATCGAACGCATCTTCGGCTAATTCATCTAACTTGGCGAGGAAGTCGGCTTCGTTGACGCCGGCTTCTTGGATAGAAGCAGGAATGCCAATCGTCTTCTTGAGGTGTGTGATTTTCTCAAGCAATTTTTCGACTTTTTCTTCATCCGTTTTTCCGCCTAGTTTCAAGTGATCTGCGATGGCAGCATAACGGCACAGGGCTTTTGGCCTGTCGTATTGGCTAAAGGCCGCTTGCTTAGTGGGCAGATCCGTTGCGTTAAAGCGTATTACGTTATTGATCAGCAGCGCATTGGCTAAACCGTGGGCGAGATGGAACTCTGCGCCCAGTTTGTGCGCCATTGAGTGGCAAATCCCGAGGAAAGCGTTAGCAAAGGCGATACCTGCGATGGTGGCGCCATTGTGGACTTTTTCACGGGCGACGGGTGATTGTGAGCCCAAGTTGTACGCATCGGGTAAATATTTGCACAGTAAGTCGAGGGCTTGCAGTGCTTGGCCGTCGCTGTATTCGTTTGCCATCACGCTGACATAGGCTTCAAGAGCATGGGTCACCGCATCTATGCCACCAAAGGCGGTCAGAGATTTAGGCATGTCCATCACTAGGTTAGGATCAACAATCGCCATGTTGGGCGTGAGTTGATAATCGGCAATCGGGTATTTTTTACCGGTAATTTCGTCTGTCACTACCGCAAAAGGGGTGACTTCTGAGCCTGTGCCTGAAGTGGTTGGAATTGCCACCATCATGGCCTTGGTGCCCATTTTAGGGAATTTGTAGATACGTTTACGAATGTCCATAAAGCGCAGCGCCAAATCGGCAAAATCCACATCGGGATGCTCGTACATCACCCAAATAATCTTCGCCGCATCCATTGGTGAGCCGCCGCCGAGCGCAATTATCACATCGGGTTTAAAGCTTTGAGCCACCTTAGCGCCTTGACGGACTATTGCTAAAGTGGGATCGGCTTCAACATCGTAAAAGATTTCAGTTTCAAGGCCTTGGGCCTTTAAAATCCGCATGGTTTCGTCGCAATAACCGTGGTTAAACAAAAATCTGTCGGTGATGATCAGCGCGCGTTTTTTATCGCTCAGTTCTTCGAGTGCGATGGGTAAACTGCCGCGGCGGAAATAGATAGATGCAGGAAGCTTGTGCCACAACATGTTTTCGGCCCTCTTAGCGACGGTTTTTTTGTTGATCAGATGGCTCGGGCCAACGTTTTCTGAAATCGAGTTGCCACCCCAAGAACCACAGCCTAACGTCAGCGAAGGCGCTAGTTTGAAGTTGTACAGATCGCCAATGCCGCCCTGTGAGGCTGGGGTGTTGATCAAGATACGTGCTGTTTTCATTCTAAAACCAAAGGCATGCACACGTTCAGTTTGGGTATCTTGGTCGGTATAAAGCCCTGATGTGTGGCCAATGCCGCCGAGTGCGACTAAAGCTTCAGCTTTATCCATGGCATCGTTAAAGTCGATGGCGCGGTACATGCCAAGCAGTGGCGATAATTTTTCATGGGCGAAGGCTTCGCTGTCGCAAATGTCGGTGACTTCACCAATCAACACTTTGGTCCAGTGCGGCACTTCAAAGCCGGCCATTTGCGCGATACTGGCGGCGCTTTGGCCAACGATATCGGCATTCAAACCGCCATTTTTTAAAATGACCTGCTGCATAGCCGCGGTTTCATCCTTCGACAGCATGTAGCCACCGTGGGAGATAAAGCGCTCTTTTACTTGCTCATAAATACTGTCAACCACAATCACGGCTTGTTCTGACGCACAAACCACACCGTTATCAAAGGTTTTCGACATGAGAATCGAACTGACCGCGCGTTTGATGTCGGCGGTTTCATCGATAACAATAGGCGTGTTACCCGCACCTACGCCAATCGCGGGTTTACCGGAAGAGTAGGCGGCTTTTACCATGCCTGGGCCACCGGTTGCGAGAATTAAATTGATCCTTGGGTGTGTCATCAATTGATTTGACAGTGCGACGCTGGGTTCATCAATCCAGCCAATAATGTCTTTGGGCGCGCCAGCAGCAATGGCTGCATCAAGCACTAATTTTGCTGCCGTTGTGGTAGATATTTTGGCCCTAGGATGGGGCGAGAAGATGATCGCGTTACGGGTTTTAAGGCTGATTAAAGCCTTAAATATCGCTGTCGATGTGGGGTTAGTGGTGGGCACTATGCCACAGATGATGCCGACGGGTTCAGCAATGGTGATAGTACCGAAGGTGACATCTTCAGATAAAATCCCACAGGTTTTTTCATCTTTGTATTTATTGTAAATGTACTCAGAGGCAAAGTGGTTTTTGATCACTTTGTCTTCAACGACACCCATGCGGGTTTCTGCTGCGGCCATTTTCGCCAGAGAGATACGCGCATCGGCAGCGGCAAGGGCCGCTGCGCGGAAAATGTTATCGACTTGCGCTTGGCTGAACGTCGCATACTCGGCTTGTGCTTTTGCCACACGCTCGACCATGAGATCCAGTTCTTGTGCATTGGTCACTGTCATGATTAATACTCCTAAAAAGATTTAGTGAATCAAGTCATTCACTAAATCCTCTTTATGGTAGAAAATTACACCTAAAACCGCGTTGAAAGTGTGATATTACCGACAATATCGGGCTTTTATGTAATAAAACTACACTTAGGGTAACTTGTTTGTTTAAAATTGCGCTGAAAATGCATCGGCTTCGATAACTAAATATTATTCGAAGTTGTGATTTAACCTCAAAAATCTCATTTTTCAGTCAATAGCGCTTGAGATACTATACTTGCCCCTCAAGCATATTTTGATGAAGACGGCGTGACACGCATATAAGGATAGTCCCTTGGAGTTAACTCTTTACGTTAAATTTTTTCTTGGCCTAGTTGCCATCATCAACCCAGTCGGGTTGTTGCCTGTGTTTGTGAGCTTAACCAGCCATCAAACTGAAGCTGAGCGGAATCACACGGGTAAAGTGGCCAACTTTGCGGTTGTGGTGATCCTCTTAGTCACGATTGTGGCGGGTCAGCACATTCTGAATATGTTCAGCATTTCGTTATCTGCCTTTAGGATCGCGGGTGGTAGTCTGATCGCCATTATTGCGATGTCGATGTTGCAAGGTAAATTAGGTGAAGTGAAGCGCAACCAAGAGGAAGACCGCGAGTCTTCGGCGATGGAGTCGGTGGCGGTTGTGCCTTTGGCTTTGCCACTGATGGCCGGACCAGGTGCTATCAGTTCGGTCATCGTCTTTGCCGCTGAGCATAATTCATTGTCGAACATCATTGCGATGTTCATTACTGTGATTGTGTTTGGTTTAGTGAGTTTTGGCCTGTTTAGAATGGCATCCGTTATCTATAAGATTTTGGGTAAGACGGGGATTAACGTCATTACTCGTCTTATGGGGCTGTTGATGCTATCCATAGGTATTGAAGTGATTGCGGCAGGTGTAAAGGGATTATTCCCTCAGCTCTTTAGCTAGAGTCGTATTACCCCGCAGAATTGAGTTTTTCCTTCTTTTTACGAAACGCATTGGAGTTTATCCCGTGCGTTTTTTGTTTTTATCAGTGACTCGTTTGATGTTTATCCCGCGGTTCACCTTATCTGAAAAACCAAATCTAACGCTATTGATGAGACATGCGGTTAATCCTCGTTTATCAGAGGATTAACCTGAGTTTTCCCATAAGCCTTAGTCGTTATATGGTTAATCATATGCTATACCTAGTGTTTGGTTATTTGGTCTAACACTAAGTTTAAAAGGATATTTCTATGAAATGGCAATGGATTGGTAATCTCAGTCTAAAACAAAAATTATTAATGGTTGTCTTACCTCCCTTATTAGCCTGTTTCCTCTGCGGTACACTATACCTCATTGAAAAATATGGATATAAGCAAGATTTAACCTTAGTGGTGCAACTGAGTGAGTTGGCTGTAACAAACAGTAACTTAGTACACGAGTTACAAAAAGAGCGCGGAATGAGTGCAGGATTTATCGGCTCAGCAGGAAAAGCCTTCGCCAGTAAAATACCAAGCCAAAGACAGTTAACGGATACGCAGCTTAGTCTCTATCAGCAATTTATCACTCAAAATCAGCTGCCAGCGATATTTGCTCCTAAACTTAAGGAACTTAATTCACAGTTAGGGCGGTTAAATTCAATTCGCTCGCAGGTGGACAGTTTAAGTATCAGCGTCGCCGACGAAGTCGCCTATTACACTCAGTTAAATAAGTTACTACTGGCGATAGTCGATGAAACCGCAAAAACGGGTGCCAACCAAGAAATCGCTATCAAAGCCGCAGCCTTTAGTGCCTTTTTGCAATTGAAGGAGAGGGCGGGGATTGAAAGGGCGGTACTCAGCTCAACCTTTGGTCAAGCCGGATTTAAGACTAAGGTTTATGCAAAATTTATCACTTTAGTCTCGGAGCAAAATACTTACCAAGAAAGGTTTTTAGCCTTAGCCTCAATGGATTTATCCGCTGCATTTAACCGTTTACAGAGTTCAGCTGCAATGCATGACGTTGAACTGTTACGTCAAATCGCATTTGAGCAAGATAATCAAAAAATTCAACAACAAAGCCCAGAAGATTGGTTTAGTAAATCAACCGCGCGGATTGAGTTATTACGTGAGTATGAGCAGCAGGTCTCAGCTGATTTACTCAAGATCACCCATGAGAGATTATCCTCAGCAAATGAGAAAATGTTCTTAGTGCTCACGACCTTAATCTCAGTATTAGCGATAGTCTTGATACTGAGTTTATCTGTGATCCGCTACTTGCACGACAGTGTGCATCATTTGTATTCGACTATTACACAAGCCCGTAGACATTATGATTTGAGTGTGCGTTTGACTCAAACAAGCTCGGATGAGTTTGGTGAACTTGCCATCGCCTTTAACGACATGATGAGTGATTTTGAAAAGGTTATTCTACATGTGCGTGCTAGCGGCGCGAAACTACAGCAAGCGGTTGCCCAAATGGACCTTTGTACCCACGCCATGGAGCAAGATGTGATGGCGGGTCACAGCGAGGCAGAGCAAGTGGCCTCGGCGATGACTGAAATGAGTGCGACAGTGGCCGAGATTGCCAGCAATGCAGTGCAGGCATCCGAAGCGTCCTCCGCCGCCAATATAGAGGCTAAAGAAGGTAACCTCGAAGTCGGCCGAACCAGTAAAGCGATCAAAGCCTTAGCCGATGATATCAGTGGAGCCTCTAAAGCCATCAACGACTTAGACCGTGAAATTCATGGCATAGTGGTTGTGCTTGAGGTGATCAGCAGTATTGCAGAGCAAACCAATCTACTCGCACTCAATGCCGCGATTGAAGCCGCGCGAGCAGGGGAAATGGGCCGCGGCTTTGCTGTTGTTGCCGATGAAGTCCGCAGTTTGGCACAGCGCTCACAAACCTCGACCTCTGATATTAAAAACATGACAGATAGATTGAAGGCTGGGGCGAGCATTGCGGTAAAAGCCATGGACAGAGGCTTGGCACAGGCGAATAACAGTGTTCATGAAGCCGAGCAAGCGGGCGTTGAACTGAAACGGATTGTGGAGCAAGTCGACATTATTGACCGCATGAACGAGCAAATTGCCACCGCAACCCACGAGCAATCGGCCGTATCCGAAGACGTAAACCGTAATGCATTGAAGATCAGTGAGATTTACCTCAATACCCAAAGGATCTCCGATGAGCTTAGGGAACTGACCAAAGCCCTGACGTTTGACGCGAATTTAATGTCAAAAGAAGTACACAAATTTACCGTCAATTAACGGTATAAAACGGTGAAAAGATTCAGGAAATGACTGCGGTTTGTTTAGCAATTGCGCAACCGCCTGAAACTGAGTCTTTTTTACTTGACCCCCTTTAGGCTTTTGCGTACAGTACCGCTCCGTTAACGATGAAAGCCTCTCGGCAAGGCTATATGAAATCGCTAGCGATTGTTAAACGTGAAAGATTAACCACGCTAACATAAATCGACATATGGTGAGGTGTCCGAGTGGCCGAAGGAGCACGCCTGGAAAGTGTGTATACGGTAACGTATCGAGGGTTCGACTCCCTCTCTCACCGCCAAATTCTTAAACAAAAACAGCGACTTACGAGTCGCTGTTTTTGTTTTGGGAACTATTTGGGATCCAAATGTGGATTTTAATATAGTTGTTTAGCCTAAAATCTCCCTTCCAATCATTTTTTCCGGTTTTACCTTAGTGATATTCTTTCACTCATTCAGCACTTATCTACCCATCTTAGGCATACATGCAGTTGGTATGTTATCAAGTGTAGGTGTGTAAAAAATCATCTATGTTAGTTCGACAATTTCTAGAATTATTTGATGGGGTGAAAACAACTGAAATGTTGCTTAGCTAATGTGAAGGGAAGAACAGTTGAAATGTTGAAACCAGCATTGTTCCGGTGATTTTTTAGAACCTTAATAATGCTGGATATTGGCATGCTTATTTTATCTAATGTAAGCAGCTCTATAGTTACCCTTGAGCGGTTGTGAACCGTTCAAAAATAGAATTTATCTTTTGGGATGCGCTATCTCGTTCTACTTTGTTTGGAGATTTATTCCATTTAAGATAGTGTTTCTCTGCTGTTAAGACGCTTGCATGGCCGAGTTGTTTTGAAATGTACGTTTGATTAGCACCTTCATTACATGCTAAGGATGTAAAAGTGTGTCGGCAATGGTTTGGTTTTGTCTTGCTGACGTTGATAACCTTCAGAAAATGATAAAAATCCTTTCTAAATTTCTGTTCGTTTTGATAGCTTGTTTGTGTATCCATGCATAGCAAGACGAATCGGACATTTTCTTGTTTGATTTGTTTATAATCCGCACCAAGAGTCTTGATTGTTTGTTGAGGTGATAGTTCATAGAACCTTTTCTTCATTTCATTCAGCATCCAAAGCGCAGGATCTAAAATATCGACTTGACGAGATTCGACGCCTCTTACTTTTAAGGTTTTATATTTTCCATCTACTCTCGCTCTGCGGATGGTAATAATTTTTTTTTCTAAATCAATATCCTCCCAAGATAAACCCATTAGCTCTGAAAACCTGAGCCCTGCGCAACAATTGAACAATATAATGAGTGCAATCATTGGGTTAATAGAAATGCTATTCTGAATTTTGTTAAGATCCCCGATCGTGAATAATTTTTCAGTGATTGTGCTATCGCCATGACCCTGCTTAATTTTCATTCTTCGTAAATTGATCGGCGACTTAACTAAATCACCGTTGTCGACGGCATTTTGTAAGAGTGCATCCAGCAGCCTGATCGTCTCATTCACTGTTTTCCATGCCAACGTAGATAATTGTTCGTTACGAAACTTAAAGACATCATTTGAGTTAATTTCAAGTATGTTTTTTTCACCAATAGCCAATGAGATACGCTTAAAGTGACCTTTATAGCTTTTGACTGTAGCGGGAGCTAAGGTGGGATAGTGGTTTTTTGTATAGTTTTCTATTAAGTCATTAATAGTTAAAGGGACTTTGGTATTATTTCTTTTATAATTAGCGAACGCGAGTTCCAACTCGGCTGGCGATAACTTCCGCCATTCATCTAACTTAGATATCACGGAAACAATTTCTAGAGATGTAAGACCCACATACAGTGTTTGTTTATAAGTCCTGTTTTGTCGTTTAAACACAGCTCTTAACGAATTACCATGTACTTCAATATTTTTAATTTGATGCTGATTTATCACCCCTTTTGCTTCAGCAGGTGTTAGTTGCACAGTATTTAAAGGAAATTGTTTCACTGTGCTTAATTCCCTTGTTCATTGATTAATACGTCAATTGCTTCGTAGTGAAACATATTCGTACCATCGAATTTCTTGTAATGAATCCCTTTAATCAGCACCTTACGACGAATTTTGCTCTTAATTGCGTTATAAGTTAACCCTTTGTAACGTTCCAAAATTTCTGCAGTGACCCATCCTAGTTTTTGAGACATATCTTAACCTCGCATTTTGTTGATATGAGGTTATTGTCATCGAAGTGATTTGGCGCTGAAAATTTTGATTATGCTTTCTTTGCTTTTTATTTTTGTAACCCAAGCTTCATAGGTTTTTTTATGTTGCTGATTTTTAATTATTTTATTCTGATTTAAGGTTTGTTGTCGAGCCAGGCAACACTACTGATATTTAAAAAAATTATTTTTGAATTGACTATTTTTTAGGGCAGTTCTTGGAGTGACTATTTTGTTTAGGAAGGAATTTAAGCTGAGTTTCACAGTGAAGATTCCTTTTAATATCATTAATTTAAGTTAATATCAAGGTATATTTCATACTTTGGATAGACCAGATGTTAATGACAGTTGAGCAAGCGAAATTGTTTTGTAAGAAAAAAAATATTAAACATCTAGATATTCGCTCAAGTACCTGCGTCCGAATGATGTTTAAACTTAACTCAAAACTATACCGTATGGCATTGGATGATATTGAGTGCACTGAACAAGGATTGTTACGCGCATCAGTAATCGTTAGTGATTTGAAAAATCTAGCAAAATATAATCATGAGCAATTTTTAAAGCAACTTGATAATTATCATTTCATTCGAGAGGAACAGCTTGAAGCTAAATTCTTCAATCATTACATTGACGCTTTTTTGAACGCGAAAAGGATAACGTTAGCGCCATGTACGATTAAAAACTACGAGAATAAGATTCTGACGCATATCGTGCCTCGCTTTGCAAATGATGCAGTTGATAAAATTAAGCCGTTAGATATTGAATCATGGATGAATACTAAACTAGCGTATTTGAGTAACAAAACGATTAAGGAGATTTTAAGCATTTTAAATCAGATATTTACCTTTGCGCTGTTGGATGAGGCAATATCGGTTAATCCGCTGGATAGGTTAAAATCTACTAACGTTACAAATCTCAAAGTGTTAACGCAAGTACCAGATCCATTCTTAGCCGAAGAGATAACCCAAATAGCATCAGTGGCCACAGATAGACAATCTGAAGTCAATATGATCATTTGTAATTGCTTTCTCGGTCTAAGGGTCAGTGAGTTGATGGCGTTGGCATGGGAAGATGTTGACTTAGAGAACGATACAATTCATATCTCGCGTGCAGTCGTTGAAGGCATTTACAAAAAGCCAAAAAACCTATCTAGTAACAGGCATATAGAGTTACTCCCGCAGGCAAAAACAATACTCATTGATCAGCGTGATAATTATAATTATTCTGCACTAGAAACGATTAATGTGCTTCGAGAGGACAATAAGTCTATAGAGAGGCAGCGTGTTCACTTTGTATTTTGTAATAGTAATACTAGAAAAGCATACACTTCAGATGCCCACTTGAGACAAAGATTTTATTGTTACCACTTGAAGAAAGCTGGGATTCGTTTTAGAGGGCCAAGTCAAACGCGGCATACCTTTGCATCGCACTTAATTTCGGCAGGACTACCTTTATCTTGGGTTGCTCGGCAAATGGGACATACCAGCATAAAGATGATCGAGAAACACTATGGTAAGTGGCTACCAACGCAAAAATACTGCATGAGAGAGATGGCTGAAAAAGCTTTCACATTTTGATTTAAATGATTGAAATTACTTAAGGTTAATATATGCCAAAAATCGTATATGTAGACATGGACGATGTGCTTGTAAATTATACAGAAGCTGTAACCTTTAAAAAACTCCAGAAACCTGAGCAGGCATACCCTCAAGCTGAATTGGGATTTTTCAGCTGCTTAGCCCCTAAAGTAGGTGGCATTGCTGTGATGAAAAAGATGCTCGAACATCCAGAAATTGAACCTTACATAGCCACAGCGCCAAGTTTGCAAAATCCATTGTGTTATATGGAGAAGCGTATTTGGGTAGAGCAACACTTAGGCATGGAATATGTCAGTCGTCTTATCATAATTCCGAACAAAGGATTGCTGAAGGGAGATATTCTTATCGACGACCACGTTGAAGGAAAGGGCCAAGAGTTTTTTAAGGGGGATTTGTGGCAGTTTGGTTCAATACGCTTTCCAGACTGGAGTGCTGTTGAGATTGAGTTATTTAATAACTTTCTCAGATGATGACGCCTTACTTAATAGTCAAGCTAACTGGCGAAAGTTGTTGGCTCGAAGTGGTGGTTGAGCCAGATTGATTTCGATGCGATTTAAATAAGGAAACTGCTTTAACATTTAGGCAGATTCCTTACTATGGTCACGGGTTTCAGAGTTTTTTCTTATCTATTTCTTTGGCTTACATCTTTTCACAAGCACTATGCTGCCAATAATCATTAGCGCAATTGGTAGTAAAAATTCCATCATTTTTCCTTAACCGCCCTATAGGCGTCATTCACTAATTTGTCTGGTTAGTTACGTTGAGGTTTAGCAAAACCGGAACATCATGTACTTAAAACGCACCCATGGATCTTCTGGCTCGGGTGTATTTGCATAACGTCTATCATAGGCTAAAACACCGAAGGCGTACTTAATATGCAGTATTAACGGAGGTAAAAGGCAATTCATATCCTCAGTATAGATAAACCAGCAAAAGCACATGATAGTGATAATGCTCAAAAGGACTAAAGGTATCCATTTGGCAAGTGTTTTGTCGTTTAGATGACGGCGCATAATTAGAAACCATCCCCAAATCCACTGTCGAAATCGCAGCTAAATGTGTCGTTAGGCAATGACCAAGCATCATCGCTTGTGCTGCTATTACACGCCGATGTGTCGGATTCAGTAATGCCAAATGGGTTGCCATGCACATCGACTCCTGTGTTACTTATCATAGGTGTGCCATCAATGTTTACGATCGGGCCGTTGTGATTATTGTCAGTCATGCAGTTATTCCTTTAATGTGATTAAGAGTAAAGCTCCTAAATTGACATTAATGAAAAAAAGCACTTTTTCAAGCATATTTTTCGCAATGGTGGACAATAAAAATGTTGAGTGAGTTTTGTAGTTTTTCTTTCATTTTTTTATCTTGTCTCGGACTTCACACTCACATTAGTGACGACATTTTAATGCTGAGCTTGCAGGTTGGCGTTAACAGAATGTGCTTTTTGACGAGCAAAAATCGGTACGATTTTCTGCGACAAAAGTGCTTGTGATAACAAGCTTTCAAGCGCGGATTTGGGCGATTACGCAGTAATGGCTCAAAGGAGCACGCGCATGTACAGCTGGTCTGTACTAACCGCATTTTAGTTTTGCCTCAGCAAAATTTAGGGGTGAATTTGGCACAAATACACCGCTAAACCCCAGACTTTTCGTGAGAAAAGTGAGCGAGACGCGAGGGGGAATAAGATGGCACATCGCCCCCTCGACGTGAGCGGCGAAAATGCGGTTAGTACAGAGCGTAGCTCGGTGCATGCGCGTCTGATGCCGTGGAGTGCTAGAACGGAGTTCGTAAGCTAGCGTCGATGACGAGTCATCAGAGCTGGCGGGCGCTTCAGGGCATCTGAGTCGTTTGCGCAGCAAGTGACTCATCAGCCAAAGGCTGGCTTGGTAGCGATGTTCATCGCTATTTTCATTCCGACAGGATGAAAGCAGTTTATCGTGATGAAAATCTGCAATTATTCACTCAAAAATATCATCAATGCGTTAAATTTGTCCCCTCGATGGCTAGTTAATTGTACCCATTTAATCAAAGGTATTTTTAATGACATCACACAGTAGCGCAAAGGATAAATCGGTCGCGAATCTTCCACTTCGATACGACCCGTTTTTGAATTTCGATATGCAATATCGACCTGGCGTAAATAACAATAAAACGGGGAAAATCCGCCGCGAGTTCACCATGAAATTGGTGGCTCGATTCGGTCTGATTTCACCGAGTAACATTGCTTGGCTCTATGGCATCAGCCATCGGCAATCTCTGGAGCATTTAAATAAGCTTGTCCAAGAGCAACTGCTCTGCCTTGTTACTACCCATCGTTCCCACGATGGCCGTGTTTATACACTCACTTACAGTGGCGCAAAATACGCCGAAGAGTTACTGAATGTTGCAGTCTATTATCGTGCGAAAGAGCATCCGGCGCTGCAAGTGAACCAGAACACTTTAATGCACGACTTAATCATGCAGTTTGTGTTGTTGAAAGGCATCCATCATCACAAGCCCAACGGAGAACCTAACCCGCTATGGTGTGCCATGATGACTGAGCCCGAGTTTAAACGGCGTTTTACTCACAGCAGCGTGCGAAATGTGGATGGAATAGTGAGGGAGGTGGATGGAACCATTTGTGCCGTCGAAATAGAGCATTCCTTTAAGACAAAAGCCGCGCGGCAAACCATTTTACTGAAATGGCATGATGGGATAGGGCAAGGCTACTACGATAAGGTCATGCTGTTTTCTCAATCCTTGCACATTTTTAGCGACATTAAACGACTTCATGAGCAGCTCTATGAGGAGCTAACCACAAGGCCTGATAAAAAGACTCGTCAGCCTTTATTAACTGCGCAAGATGCGGCATCACTTAAGCAACGAATTATCTATCGTACTCTGCTGTGTGATGAACTCACCGAACGGTTTTATCGCTAGCAAACAATCTCTAATTTCCAAAAACGACAAAAGGCACCTAAGTGCCTTTTGAAGGGTATACAAAGATTTTACAATGCATTACCAGTAGATGAAGTCGGCTGCACACTTTGGTACTGCCATCTGAAATAATAATTTTTATTATTTCAACCTGTTAAGGCTTCATTGCGAGGTCGTCCCTGTTCCCCACATTGATAAGTAAGCACATCTTAGGATAATTCAATCAAGTTGAAGAAATATTTCAAACGATGGGATTAAAAATAAAGAGACATAACAAATCATTTACAGCTCTAAGGTTAGGTTACTTAAAAGCTTTATGTGCTACTACGCGGTGATTAAATTGGAAAACTAATTTTGTCTCCGGTTTGAAGTGATTGAGTGAAATGGGCTACTTTAATAGCATTATTTTTATCTAATATGCCGCTGTCGACTGAAATTTATAACCCGAAAAATGTACAAAAGTGGATGATGCTTTAAAACATTATTGCCTAAAAACGTTTTAGCGCCAGTTTTTTTCTCTTTGCCAACATGAATCAGTTGACTAAATTTTAGTAATACAACAAGGTGAAGAGAGTAGCTGTGGTGATTCATTTATCTAGTAATTTAATCTTGTATTCGGGAGTGATATTTTGGATACAACTATATAAAAATCGTTCGATATGCTCATAGGGCCGGACTAAAAACCGCCTATAAACAAAATATTGGAGATCAATTGGTGTCCAATGGCAGGAAATAGCGTTCAATAGGTATTTGATATGAGAGTTCGTCGCAAACATATTAATCAGGTTCTTGAACAACAAAAATACAATAAAAAACTTCGTTACATTGACCCATTAAAAGTTAAACGCCTTCTCGGTAGTTTTTTTCCCTCAGGTATTTTAGCCAAACTGATTGATGTTGATCTCATAGCTTTAAATGACGAAGCTGTTATTCGCATGGGAGGCGGCGATGTAAAGCCTAAATATCTAAGCAAAGAATACGAAAGTACGGTGCTTGGTGTTGTTGATGAAATGGAAAAATACAATCGCAAGTTAGTGTCTCATTCAGAAATAATGAGGGATCGTTCGTTCTATTCTGCACCATTCGACCTGACAATTAGGTATGGTTCTAAACAAGACATGCCTCGCTTCCATGAAAGCTGGAGCGAACAGACCTTGCTGGAATCCACCGTTCAGGTCTATAACCTCAGTGATTGCAAATGCAGATCATGCTATCGGCCACCAGATGAACATCGAGCAATCTTGCACATATACAAAGATATGTTCAACGGTCATATATGGCGAATATCAGTTCCGATTCAGTACCTCATGAAAGGCTTCCCATTGAAACCGAACGGTCACATGGGTTACTACCATAGCTTTGTTGTTCAGCACCCAGACTCATATTTGCTTGAGTGGCTGAACAACAATGCGACTTTGGAGGGGATCCCAGAAGAGCCGCGATACAACTACGTTGGTATTACATCACGTAATTGGTTGATTAGAATGAAAGAGCATATACGTGGTATTGAATCGGGCGAAAACAAAAAGTTCTATAATTCTTGGAGACATTTCGCTAAAAATGAGCGTGTCGACTTCATGTCTGAACTGATCGTTGCTAATCAGTCTTACGATGACATCATGGCTTGGGAAGAAGCTCGAGTGGATATCGAAATGGCGGAGGGACGGGCATTAAATATGATCCCGGGTGGCTTCAAGGGGATACGCGAATTACATAAGCTTGGTGTTCTTAACAAAGAGCGGCCCACGTTGAAAGAGCGTCTAACTGCGATTGAAGCTGCCGAACGAGCTAATCCGAGAAGCGGCGTACCTAACCTCCTTATTTCTGAATTATGGAAAGAAGACAGTTATGCCGCAAAAATCATTTGTGGTGCTGAAGGTCGCCTATCAGTCGAGCAAGTTCGTACAGCTCGTGATCTCAATCTAGTTGGAATATCTGTGGAAGATATTGCAGATAAAATAGGTGCTCTTAATGTGCTCCAAGTAAAAAGACTCTTGGATGGGAAAACGTATTCTCGTGTTCATTGATTCCTTTTGTCTTTCAAAACTGATATCTCATTATCTGCCTCATTCAGAGTCACCGCTAGATTATTTGTTACTAGCGACCACGGGCCAATTGACCTACTTTTTGTAATGTTGAAAGTGGTAGTTTATTAACAATAAGCTTCATTTACTGATGAAGTGAATCGGCGACTAATGTTCATGCTCACCTAGAGGTGAGATTAAGGAGTGGCTCACATTTCATTGACACTCTGATGATTGTTGAATTGATGGCGATTCACAATTCGCGTTTTTACTGGTCTAATGAGGTAAACGCGCTTGTGCATTAATAAACTGTTATGCAAGCGAGAGTACAGACCAAACTCAGATGACGCAAAATATTCATAAAGGAGTATAGATGAAAATAATATCGGTATTTAACAACAAAGGAGGAGTTGGTAAATCCACTTTGACCTACCACTTAGGTGCAGCTTTATCAGAGAAAGGAAAGAAAGTTTTACTTATCGACCTCGACCCTCAGTCTAATTTAACGTTGTACGGTCTTTCCGAAGCTCGATTAGAGGAAATTTGGAATTCAGAAGATGAGTATATTGCAGACTATAAAGCTGCGAAATCAAAAATGAGTGACGAGCAGTTTAAGGCTTTCCAAAATGATAACCATTCGATACATTATCTATTAAAACCAATTGAAGACGGCGAATCAGAAGAAAAAGAATTATCTACACCTGTTTCTCTGAGGCCTAATTTAGATTTAATTCCTGGTAGACTAACCCTTCACCTGTTCGAAAATAAACTAGCTAAACACTGGAGCGAAGCTTTTTTAGGTGAGCCTCAGGCAATCAGAATTGTTACTTCAGTACGAAAAATATGTGAAGACTATTCTCAAAAATTTGGTTATGACATTACACTTATTGATACATCCCCTAGTCTAGGGTCTCTTAATAAAGTAATTATATCAAGCGCTGACGCAATACTTATCCCTTGTGCTCCTGATATGTTTTCTGACTACGGTATTAGAAATATTGGTAATGCTCTTTCCGTATGGAGCAGGGAGTTCAATACAATGTATTCCTTACTATCTGACAGTAAAAGGAAATACTTCCCAAGTAAATTTGTGAAACTCTTGGGGTACACGGTCTACAATGCCAAAAAAAGATCTGATGCTCCCAATGAGCTGAACATAGCTCTCGCACATTATAATTATGCAAAAAAAATTCCAACAACTATAAAAACTTTTATCCCAAGTGACTGTTTAATAAACAGTGGCAAGAAATATTTTGACAGTTCAATAGGTGGTAACTCTGTAATTCATGGCCATGGCACCCTCCCGACAATGGCTCAAAAATATAAAGCCCCAATGTGGGAGGTTCCAAATCTTCCAAACTTAGGTGATGAAAAACCTACGATAAAAGGGAATGCTGGTAGCTATTTCGATACTCGAAAGGGCTATTTAGAACTTGCCAATGATGTATTGGAAAGATTGGAGTTACTCTAATATGGAAAATATCAATCTGGATGACGCAATTAACTTCATTAAAGACGATATGCATTCGTATGAATTACTCCATGACAAATTTTTATCTTATATAAACAGAGATCCTGAGCTTAAAAAGTTGGTTCATAGCTATAAGTCTAGATTTAAGGATCTTGACCATCTAAAAAGCAAAATTGAGAGGAAAAATCATGATGATTTAATGTTGCCTGAAGGTGAGAGGAAGGGGCCTATAACGAAAGACAACATAAAAGCTCGAATTACTGATATTTGTGGTATACGAATACTCCACCTTTATATTGGTCAATTTGAAGCCATTCATAAAACGCTAATGAAATATGTTGAATCGGGGGAACTTGCTCTTTTTGAGCCACCAAAGGCATATACATGGGATCCTGAATATTCCAAAACATTTGCTGCTTTAGGGGTTTCCCCCAAGCTTAAAGAAAGTTTTTATACCAGTGTACATTATGTGTTTAAACCTAGGGCGGACAGCAACATCACCTGCGAGGTTCAAGTTCGCACTTTATTTGAAGAAGTTTGGGGAGAGATTGATCATACTTTCAATTATCCGGAACCATCTAAAAGCAAGGTGATACAGGAACAGCTCAAAGTTTTAGCCCGAGTCGTAGGAGCAGGAACTAGGCTTTCTGATTCAATATTTGAGCTAAACACTCTTCAAAATGTGGAACGAAATGCATAACAAGTACATGTTGTCGGACTGGTATTCTACTCCGCTACAAGCCTGTCATAAATGTGGGCGTTATAAACCTATGGAGGAATAGTGGGTAGTAAAATTCCAGAAGCGATTCGAGTAAATGGTACTTTGGTCTCTGCTTTAGGCTTTGAAGAACAGCCTTTTGGTAAGCTATTTTGCAGCGTCGACGGGTGCCACGCAGAACTTAGTTTTGTCAAAAGACATAACAGAAAGTATGAGTCAAAAACGGTAGAAATTGCTCCATGTTTTAGACTAAAGCGATATGAGCAACATAGTTTGAGTTGCAAGTTTGATTTATCTGGGAGATTAGAACTTGTCGCTAAGAGCTCTGACTCAGAAGTATTCAGAGCTGTTTCAGCATTCAAATATGAGTTTCGTTTACACATACTATTGAGAGCGCTAAGGGAGTTAACAGATCATCAAGTGAAACGAAAAGGGGCTAGTTGGGGAGCAACAGGTGAACAAAATAAAAAGTTTTCAAACAAAGGGCACTTAACCAATTATCTACGTACACTAAAACAGATATTAGAACTAAGAGAATTATGTGAAGAAAAAGAAGAACTTTCTTCTTTGGTAACACTTGATTTTAAGGGGAGTAAAATACCTTGGAGCCAATTCTTCTTCGATATCAGTAACCTATTTGATTTTTTGAAATACTATAAACCAGAGGAAACCACACCGCCTTTGGCGATATCAGGGCACATAAAAGAGATTAGTCCGCCAACAGAGCGCTTTAGATATCATCAAATAAAGTTAGAATCCCCATTCATTGAAGTGAATGAGAAAGGTGTCATAAATAAACCGACACCTGAAATTACAATTAAAGATCCTCGGCTTTTGAAGCACTTTAAAGTTGGGGCTGAGTATATATTTTTTGGTATTTGGTACGTTCGTCAGAGACCAAAAAAGGGCAGAGGTGAAAACTCCCATATCACGTGGATCTTTAATAATATAGTGCTCAATGTAACTTATGAAGATCACTTCATCGAAATCGGTTTATAACTGTTTAAGACTGATTTGCATCGCGTGGCATTTTGGCTATGTGTTGCGTTTGGCCACTACAATTTAAGATATTAGGTTGGCGCAATAATTTTACCAATGAATATAAAAAGGAGCCTAACGGCTCCTTTTTATTACTTAGAGTTCTATTTAGTTTCGTTATAGCCTCTATGAAACTTTTTTAAAATAATCACCCAACTGGCTAAACAGCTGGATCGTCGTGCAATACTTGTCCTTCTTAGGCCTTTTACCCTTTCTTTAACAAATTGTTCAGCTGTTGCAGGGTCAAGTTCTACTATGCTGGTAACTTCAGCCCATTTCATCCAAGTCCAGCCAAAATCGCTAGATTCAAATCTATCGGCAAGGTATTGATATTTCGCAATATCATTGTTTTTCTGTAAAAGGACACGACCAGCAGTTGTAACGGTGTTATTTGGGTTAAGGAGCCCCAAACATTTTGCAGCATGTGTGTGGTAATCCACTTGGCGGTCTGAAGTAATACCTTCAATTAATTCATGTTTAAGCTCACCACCGTTTAACCTTTGCTTTACAATTGTAATTACACGGTCTAAGCAGTTGGCTTGAGGTACCTTGTTTGAGTCAATAAACACTTTGGTACTTTCTTCAAGCTTCTTAATGATTGGTAATAGACTTACTGAACTAATTCGTATTGGCTTTTTCAAAGTATCAGATGTTTTTGACCGAAGCGTTAATTCAAGGCTGTCGAGATTCACAACATCAAGAAGGTTTTTAAGACGGTAAGGGTCAACCTCTAATTCTTCTAGTTTGTCTAGAATCGTATTTTCATCTGCGAGGATACTCTCAAGTAGCTCTATAGCGACAGCCGCTCGATCTTGGTTACTTGAACCAAGCTTCACATCAAAAGAACCATATTGAGCTGATAATGGGTATATGCCAGGCTTTTTGTTACGCTCGTCCTTCATTAATAGTTTGATCATATCCCCAAATGCAGAAAGTACATTGGATACAGCACCATCACTTGGAGAGTTATGGCCACTACGCTTGGCTATTCGTAAGTTAAAGTCCCAATTAGATTCTGGGGCAATTGATTGTATTTCTTCAAAATCAATTGAAAAACCTTTTGGAGGTAGATTAACAGAAGCGCAGTTAAGTTCTGTAAGTTCTTCAATAGACGTAGGTAGCCCACGACTCTCATCAAAAGTCGAAACAATTTTTAATTGTTTCGACTTTTGAAATACACTATGAAAAGTTCGTTCTTCACGAAGTAATTCATCAAGGATTGCAGTTGATACAGGAGCGTAAACCCACTTGGTGCAAGTGTGGTCGTCGTAGTCCCCACCCCAGTAAACTAGATGTAAGTGATCTAACTCATCTTTTACAGAAAAGCATTTTGGCCCATAAAAGTCATCGTAGATTTCAAAAAATCTTAGTTGGCCTAAATATGTGTCTCTAGGTAAAACTTTCATTATTCTTCTACCTTATGACTTATGTACTCGTGAGGTTTAGCTCCTTCCTGTACCCATAAAGTTACGTGCCCACTCATGGTCAGTTCTTTAGGTATTACGCCTAGTTCTGGGCATAAGCTTCCACACACAGTATGCCAATTCCCATATTGTTCTGGATAAGGATAATTTCGTGCAACTTGCTTGATTTTATCTAGCTTCGTCCAAACAGAGACTCCATATGACAACGGGATTTGGTCTTTGTTGTAAGGGTAGTTAGGTTTTTCTTCTCTATGAGGGAGAAAATCCACTTGTGTTGGTGGAAATGTTCTTGCCAGTCGGTATACCCAGCCTTCAGCTGGTACTGTTTCCTCTAGTGCAGGAATCCCTTCAGGGAAGTTAGCTGGCCAACTATATTCAGTTTTGTTATTGATCATTCTAAATATCGAATCTTTGAATTGCCTGAAGAGGTGTTTTTACACCCGAAATTATTGCTTTAATGCTATCATGTAACGCTTGATAATGCATAATAGTTTATTGCATATTGTAGTTTATTCATTGACTTAGCTTAAAGGGAGAATTTGGGTGTCCAAGATACAGAATGCTTATAGTAAAATAGTAGTTATTGTGCCTCTTTATATTTGTGCATATACCCTTGGAGCCGTTTGGCTTCTATTTGATGGTTGGCTAAACCAGTTTTCGTCAATTACTTGGCTATGGGGGGGGGATGAACGGACACAATTTCCAGAGCTCATTTATTTCCTGAATTTTGTCATAATAGGCTCATTATTAGGTAGTGCCCTATTAGGTATAACTTCATTTCATCGTTACAAAGCGATTGAAAAATCTTTCGAGGTTGACCACATATGGGGATATTTTTTTCTTCCAGTGCTTGCTCTTGTTGTAGGGATTTTGGTTTTTGCTTTGATTCAAGCTGGGTTATTTGTATTAGCAGGAAATGTTAGTAGTGAAAAGAGCCCAGAAAGTGCGACTCTAGGTTATTTAGCTATTGGTGGTGTTGCAGGTTACAACTGGGATGTGTTTATTAAGAAGTTGCAAGAGCTTTCTGTGAGTGTTTTGAAGTCTCAGTCTAAAGAGTGAATATAAATTGTGATGTAGTTCGTAAATCAAAGCATGCGTTAATTGGTTAATCCGAGTAATTCATCTGTAACTAAATTAGTGAGTAATCTGATACGTTTCTGTTCTAAAGTGTTTGTGTTGTCACATCTTGCTAGAGCCTAATTAAAAATGATTTATGGACTTAATTCGTGAACAAGTTTGATTATGTATGGAAGCGAACCCTTTTGGGTTCGCGAGTAAGGGCTAACACTTAACATCACTGCTAAACGTTATCTTAAACTTAAACTTCAATAATCTGCTCAGCCCAGAATTGTTCGTCGGTGTCAAAATTGAGAGTCGGGACGATCCTAATAACTGCTTGAATCCGCAGTAAACAACTCTCAATAGCCAGATATTTCATCTTTATACATCAACAATAGCATCATCATTTCCAAGCCCATTAAATACTGAGTATCAAACTCAGTATGCTCCTCAAAAAGTGATTTACTGATGCTAATGCTTAAGTGCTGTCCTTTAATATCGCGATGAAGATAGATATATCGACTGAAAATTGTAGCTTGGAAAATGTCCAGAAGTGGATTGATGCTTTAAAACGTTTTACCCCGAAGCGTGTTAAACCAACGACCTAATAGAGAGTTCAGATAGGATCTCTGTTGTTCATTTTCTGCCATTTCAATGATGCTTACTTGGTAGAATATAGTTTACTTTAAAATTTTTAAGGTAAATTATTTTTTACCAAGCTAGTTTTGGCCTATTACTTTGACATTTGGGTTTTGGTAAATTATTGTTCACTCTAATTAGTTTATGGTAAAGAGTAATTTACTTGTGGGAAGGAATAAAATTCAAATTGGCACTGTTGCTAGTGTTGCACTAGCTCATTTCGCCACTCTGCTTTCAATCCAGCGTAAGGAAAAGAAACTCACTGTAGAAGAGCTGTGTTCACGAGTTGGGGCATCTAAGCCCACTATGATAAAGATTCTTAAGGGTGATCCGTCTGTAAGTATCGGACTTTACTTCGAAACTGCTTGGGTGTTAGGTGTTTCCTTATTTGAACCCGATGAAAATCGGTTTGCTATTAAACATAAAACAAATGCGAAAATAGAAGCACTGCTGCCTAATCGAGTAAGAAGGAAAAAGGTAATTTTGGATGACGACTTCTAGTAACCAATGCTTCGTTTGGAAATGGCTTAGAGGACAGTCAGAACCTGTGGTAGCCGGTAGACTCACTATTGATGAATCTGGCCAACATTTTACCTATGGTCAGTCTTACTTGAAGCGTCCAGATGCAGAGCCAATTTACTCACATGAATTACCGCTTTCTGCTGGTACTATGCAGCCAGTTCAAGGCATGTCTATATTCTCATGCTTGCGTGATGCAGCTCCTGATGCTTGGGGACGTAGGGCCATTATTTCTCGGCTGATGAGCAAAGGCTATGATGCTGAGTCTAACGAAATAACGTATTTGATGCATTCCGCTTCAGACCGGATCGGTTCTCTCGACTTTCAAGAATCGGCCACTGAGTATGTTGATCGTTCTACTGATGCAGCCACGCTTGAAGAGTTATACCTGGTGTCTGAAATCGTCGCTCAAGGTAAGAAAATCCCGTTGGATTTGGATAAAGCACTTATGCATTGTACATCGCTGGGAGGTGCTCGTCCGAAAGCGATGATCACTGGTGGTGAAGCTAAGTATATTGCTAAGTTTTCATCCCAAAATGATACTTACGAGGTTGTCTATTCAGAATACGTAGCCATGAAGTTAGCTAAGTTAGCCGGACTCAATGTGGCCGAAGTTGTATTAAAAAAAGCATTAGGCAAAGATGTTCTTCTTGTTAAACGATTCGATAGAGACTTGATTGGTGGTATTTGGTGTCGTCGCTCTATGGTGTCCGGACTGACAGTTTTAGGCTTAGATGAAGCATTGGCTAGCGAGGCTTCTTATGTAGACCTAGTAAACGTTATGAAGCAGTATTGCATCGCATTTGCCTCTGATAGCCAAGAGCTATTTGCACGGATGGTATTTAACGTGCTGATCGGCAATACGGATGACCATGCTCGCAATCACGCTTTCTTTGTCGAAGGGGATAAAATATCTCTATCACCTGCTTATGATATTTGTCCACAAAACCGTAGCGGTGGGGAGGCAAATCATGGAATGAAGCTCTTCGACAATTCAAATTTGTCTCTGTTATCACTTTGTCTGAAAGCAGCACCAAGCTTCAATATTAAGGCCGAAAAAGCAGAAGAAATTATCAGATCGCAGATTAATACGATTATTCAAGAGTTTGAATCCGTGTGTAACGAAGTAGATGTCTCTGAAGTAACGCGAAAGTTACTTTTCAAACGTGTGATATTGAATGACTACATATTCAATGAAATGGAACACCTAAAGCCGCAAGATGATCGCTAACGTCTCAGAATACATGGAATCATAAGTATCTAAATGGATAATGACCGTGCGAGCAGAAGTTGTATGAACCTCTATTCACTACGATAAGATTCTAGGCTTGTTATCTTAACAAGCTAATGCCCTTAACGAGCTAACGCAATTACTCTAAAGATCGGCTTTGAACGATAAGTAGACACTGGCAGATAGTAAACTCACAGGGTATGCTACCTTGCAAAGTCTTGCTGATAAATGATACCTACAGGTGAATATGCGAAATGTTCTTGTTTTATTAATTACGATTCTTGCTTGTAATTCCTTCGTAGCTACAAATAAGGAACCTTGGGGGATAAAATGGCACATAGAATGTTAATTTAATGTAGATTATCATCACCTGCACACATCCACTTTAATTGTTTTTTGCGAATTTATTGTGTGCTTAAATATTCAGTTAACGTTTGGTTATAGATAAATACTTAGGTACAACCAATTATGCTTGACGCTTTCCTAGAGCAGTTACAACAAAATGACTTTACTCGGCACGAAGTAGAACAACTAAAGCAATCTGCAAAGCTGTGTTCTTTGCCTAGTCGGCATATTTTTCACCATCAAGGGGAAGTTGCAAAAGAGATTTTCTTTCTATTAGAAGGAATATGTCACGCTGTTTATTTTACTGACAAGGGCAAAGAGTTTAGCAAACAGTTTTATTGGGAAAATGACTGGATCATCGGTTTTGAAAGCCTAGTTAGCCAAACGCCATCACCATACCAACTTGAATCACTTACCCCTTGCTCGATTATGTCTCTCCCTATCGAAACATTAAGAAAATGGCGTGAGAATAAATATAGTATTTATCTCAAGCTATTGGAAATACAACTGATGTATAAAGAAAACAAAGAGCGTTTTATGTTGCTTTATACTCCAGAAGAACGCTATCTACAGTTCTGTAACAGTTATCCTAACTTGTTAGAGCGTCTCACCGATTATCAAATTGCAGCTTATCTTGGCATTACACCTATCAGCCTTAGTCGTATCAAAAAACGCAGCCTAACTTAACAATTGTTAATGCCTAGACTTATTCACCTTGCTAAATTTCGGATATCACTATTTGTAAGGCTGAATTAAAATGATTACTTGGCAATTCCATCCGTTTCCCCAATTAACAACAATGCAACTATATCAACTGCTAAAACTCAGAGTTGACGTGTTTGTTGTCGAGCAAGAATGTCCCTATCCTGAGTTGGATGGTAAAGATCACCAAGAAGGTGTTTACCACTTACTGGGTTATCAAGATGACAAGTTAATAGCCTGTGCACGCTTAATGTCAAAGGGGGTTAGTTATCCATCCGTCAGTATTGGTCGTGTTGCTATTTCAAAAAGTTCTCGTGGAGGTGGCATAGGGCATCAACTGGTACAAGAGGCTCTATGTGCATGTGACAAGTTGTGGCCCAGAGAGTCAATCGAAATTGGCGCTCAAGAACACCTATCAGAATTCTACCAAAACCATGGATTTATGCCGACTTCTGTAATGTATTTGGAGGATGATATCCCACATATCGATATGAAGTTGGAAAAATAACAGTGTCTTTTTCTGTGGTAAACCTCGCGATTATCCTTCTCATATTAGGTAATCTTGCTGCTTCACTATCTGATGTCGCAGTTAAGTTACTTAATGGGGAGGTATCAACCTTTCAGTACATTTTTATACGGCAATTATTTTCTACTTTAGTTATTTGTCCTTTATGGTTAAAGCAGTCCAAACAAAAGCGAAAACTGTATAGCGCTAAACTCAATCTATTTAGGGCACATCTAATTATAATAGGCAGCGGTTGTATGGTAATTGCAATCACTCACTTAACTTTAGCGACGGCTAATGCGGTTTTTCATGCTGCGCCACTAATGATGCTTCCATTATCGATTTTACTTCTCCGAGAGAAACTAACGATTAAGAGCAGTGTATTATCTCTTATAGGGTTTTCAGGAGTTATCGTGGTTTTAAGACCATCAGAATTTGAATTGGCGGCAGTCTTCGCCCTTGTTACCACATTCACAATTGCGTTGTTCAACCTTACCGCGAGAAAATTACCAACGGAGCAAACTGTTGTCAGCACACTTTTTTGGACATCATTACTTTCACTACCGATATCTGGCTGCCTAGCTATATTCTATTGGG